>JAIVHM010000015.1 GCA_020201095.1 Halomonas sp.
GGTAACAGGTCTAGTTGCGCTTCAACGCCAGCGTGGCGGAGCTGATTAACCAGAGAGGTCAAAAAAGCTGTTTTGCCCGCCTGGGAGAGACCGGTAACCGCCAGCCGAAGCTGGCGGTCACGGCCACGTTCTATCAGGTTACTCAGCTCGCGACGAAACGGCTGGCGCATGGCGCGTTGTCCTCTTTCAGGGTATTCAAAGCTTAGCTTCTACTTAATGTGGTACCCAGTAGGTGTTGGGCACCCGGAACCAGCCATACGGGATCCAGGCGGGTGTTGGCGGCCTCGACACACACAAAGCGTTTGGCGGCCTCAATAGAAGTATCGGCGGGGGGCTGTTGGTCCGGATGCCACACCACGGTGGAATCGCTGGACTGTTTGCCGATGCGCAGCGTGCGGGGGCCATCGTGAAGCATCACGGCTTCATTTGAGTGATAGATACGATCGACCGCACCGCGAATGGCCAGGATGCCTTGCTGCTCACTTTCGGCAAAGTCACGCAGCTTGTCGAGATAGCGTGCGCCGGTCAACCCTTCCAATCGACACTGATGAGCATCATCGACGGCCAGGTAAGAATGCAGTGCGCCACTGATCTTAACCGGACTGTCACCGACGTTTTCAGTAATCAATTCCACTGCGAGCCGCTGGGCATTGGCTTGGATGACGGCGCGCACCGTCAGTTGTGAGTGCAACGGCTGCGTTGGGGAGAGATGAAGTTCAATCCCATCGGCATGTTCATCCGCCGCTTCGAGCCGCCAGTCGGCATGCCGTGCCAAACCGTGGAAGGTGCCGCTGCGGTCGGGCGTCTCGTCGGCGTAGCGTTCATCTGCGAACCAGGGCCAGCAAAGCGGAATGCCGCCACGGATGGCGCCAGGCATCGGTTTTGGGGTGGGGGTCACCCATAGCCAGCCAAGATCATTGGGTGGTCGAAAGTGCAGCACCTGGGCGCCTTGCAGCGAGACAATCAGTTCCCCCCAGGGGGCATTGAACAGCACAAGATCGCGGCCTTGCCAGTGAGACGTCTGTTGGCCGTCTACACCATCAAGCAACTGCTGGAGAGTGTCGGGAATCATAGGCAATCCTTTTGCTGCGGGGCCACTATCAATGAATATTAGCGCGATACTTTAGCGCTGTGTGCTATGTTAGAACACGAAGAAGAACAGGATAACATTAACCACAGGTACAGAAAGGAGGCGAGATGGGTTTCATTGCTTGGTTGATTATTGGTGGTCTGGCTGGCTGGATTGCCGGCAACATCATGCGGGGCGGAGGCTTTGGCGTGCTGGGCAATATCGGCGTCGGTATTGTGGGCGCCGTGTTAGGTGGTTTCTTGTTTAGCTTACTGGGCCTGCAGGCCGGCGGGTTTATTGGGTCACTGGTAACGGCCATTGTTGGGGCGGTGGTATTGCTGTGGGTTATAAGCAAGGTGAAGCAGTCCTAGCACCCTAAACGGCAGTTAATCGTTATGCTCTTGCCACGAACCCGCGACGTTAGGCGTCGCGGGTTCGTGCGTTTTGGGCGTCACCAGCCACCTTGGTCTTCAAGCAAGCTGCGCGTATTGTTGTTCAACGCAAGCCTGAAGTCGGCACTGCCCAGAACCATGGCGTCGCTTGATCGCACCACGCGCGCACTGACGTAGACGTAATCCTGCCCTTGGGCATAGGTTCCCATCAAGATGGAGCGTGCATCGTTTTGAGCGCTCAAGCGCTGAACTTGCCGAGACAGTATCAACTCGCCGACGCTCTCCTCGATAAAAAGGCTATCGCGCATCTTGACCTCACGAACCTGCATGCCCTGGCGCCCCAGCGCTGATGCCATGAGTTCGGAACTGATACGCCCAAGCGTGGAGGATTGATTCAGATTGTCGATGCTCACGAAAGTCGCGGCGATCATGGGGCTATAGTCTGTCATGTCAGGGTTGCTTGCCACCATTTGCTCAGCGGCTCTATGCGTTAGCTCGGGCAGGTCTGGCTCGGGTACCTGTTTGTGCGTATTACTGCCACCAAGCGCACTACAGCCCGCAAGGCTCAAGGCTAATAAACTGACCATGCCGATAATATATGGGCGTAGCGCTGACGAGGGTAAATCAATAAAACGGGTGCGCACCGGGTGGTTCCTTATCGCTACGAAACGGCTTTTGATAGACTAGGCTGTGATTGTCATTACGTCACGTTCTAAAAATCGGCCAGGGGGCCAACAACTTGAATGAGTAATCACACGGATGCTTGAAGATCACCGCAGCGGACCTCGCTATGACTCGCTCATGTCCCCCTACCGTGAAGACGATAGCGGTAGTATCTGGATGGTGAGCTACATCGATATCATGACGCTGCTGGTGGCGCTGTTCGTGATCATCATTGTTTCCGCCGGTGCCACAAGCCCGAGATGGGTAGCGGCAGAGCCTTCCCCCTTGGTGCCCCTCCATTGCTCGCCATGCCTGAGTCGGTCGCGGAATCTTCGGCCGCGTTGCCGGATCCCCGTTTGCCAATTCCACTGGTGCCGGTTGCACAGCCACCGCTACAATTTCCTTTGGCTAATTATATGGTCGTCCTCACCGACAACCCTCCAAGTAATGTCGAGACACTCAGTGACAATGCCATCGAGGGTGCGTTGGCCCTCAAAGAGCAGATGGAGCGATCACCGTATCTGCCTGATTTGGAGGGTGTCGAAGTTTCGCGAGTAGAGGAAGGGATTAGCCTTAGGGTTCAGGATCAGTTGCTTTTCCCTTCCGCGGACGCAGGATTAACCGACGATGGAAGCGAGCTGATCGGCACGCTGCTCGACACTATCCAGCGTTACGACGGTGAAGTTTGGGTTGAGGGCCACACCGATAGTCAAACAATTGATACTCCAGAATATTCATCTAATTGGGCGCTATCCAGTGCCAGAGCGATTGCCATTGTGGAATCCTTGGAAGCGGCAGGCGTTGCCTCGGATCGTTTACGAGCCGTTGGGCTAGCGGCGACCCAATCCCTGGCAGATAATGACACAGCTGACGGGCGAGCGCGTAACCGCCGCGTGGAAGTTGTTATCCACGTGGAATGAAAGTGCTGTACAAAAAAAGCCCACCGGGGAAGGCGGGCATAAAGGGCTTGGCTCACTGCAGCCCACTGGCAGAGGGGGGGGTGTACAGGGTTGCCAGTGGGTACAAGTTGAGTATAGCTATTTATTAGGCATTGCCAAGCGCTGTATTGGTTTTTTTGTTATCGAATGTAAAAATGGGCGGCACTATCGTGGCGCTTGCGCATTTTGTGTGCCCTGCCTTGCTGCACCAAAAAAGTGCGCTGCCGCTTCCGCCCTTGTTAAAACCTTTCTCGTCATCGGTTATTCCTACCCACCACTCTATAGATATCAAAGCGTTAAAAGCATTGGCACGTATTGTGCTAAGCAATACGTGCGCGGTCATCGCACCCATCATAAAGCGGCGATAGAGCGCGTCCACCGCTTAGCAGTAGAGAGGCTGCGCCATGCTTGAACACGTCAGCGCTTCGGCGCCCCCCGATGACCGAGTGGATCTGCCGCGCCTTGTGGTCACCGACCTCGACGGTTCGCTGCTTGACCATCATAGCTATGACGCCACCCCGGCGAAGTCTTGGCTGGCCCAATTAAAGCAGGCGAAGATACCGGTGATCCCCGTGACCAGTAAAACTCGCGCTGAGTTGCTTCCCCTGCGTGAAGCCCTGGGACTGACGATGACCCCATTCGTAGCTGAAAATGGTGCCGTTATCGGCCTTCCGCCGGGTTGGTGCCATGCGCGGCTGGACAGACCAGGCAACGGGCGCGATGGGATGGTCATAAAGCACCCAAGCGTTGATATCGGTTTTATTCGCGCCCGCCTTGACGTCTGGCGCAAGCGACTCGACGTGCGGTTCACCCCGATGAGCGAGCTTACCCTTGATGACTTGATAGCGTTGACCGGACTCGACGTCACCCAGGCCAAACTAGCCCGCCAGCGTGAAGGTAGCGAGCCGTTGCTGTGGCACGATGATGACACGTCGCTGGAAACGTTTCGCCGCGCGCTGGAAGGTGATGGCCTGCAACTGACCCAGGGAGGCCGCTTTTACCACGTGATGGGGAGCGCATCCGACAAGGGCAGTGCGGTCACCTGGCTGATCGGGCGATTCCAGGCGCTGCGCGGTCGTGAGCCGCTTTCAATTGGCTTGGGTGATGGCCCCAACGACGTGTCGATGTTGAATGCTGTCGATCAGGCGGTCGTGATCCGTGGCCACCATGATCTGATGGTCGAGCCTACTAACCCTCACCTTTATCGAACTCAAACTACCGGCCCAGAGGGCTGGGTAGAAGGCATGTCTCACTGGTGGGGTGATGCGCTTACCCCGACCAATCCGCGCGATGCAAAGGAGGCAAACGCATGAGTGATTTCCACCAAAACGGTGTAATTACCGACTTTCATAACCTGACACGTCGCTCTGTTGAGGCGCTGGAAAAGGAACTATGTCAATTTGCCCGGCGGCGCCCGATGGGGTTGATCCTGCCATCGTTGTTTTCTGAGCTTGAGGGGCCGGCGCTTTCGGCCATTGTGGATGAACTGGTCAAAGTGCCTTATCTCGGCGAGATTGTGATTGGCCTGGATCGGGCCGACCGTGAGCAGTTTTTATACGCGCGGGAGTTTTTTTCACGCCTGCCACAGCACACACGTATCTTATGGAACGACGGGCCGCGCTTGCGTGCCCTGGACGCTGAGCTAGAACAGCATGGGCTTGGCTCACTGGAACCTGGTAAAGGGCGCAACGTCTGGTATTGCGCAGGCTATATATTGGCGTCTGGGCGGTCATCGGTGGTGGGGCTTCACGACTGCGATATTCTGACCTACGACCGTGGTCTGCTGGCGCGTTTGATGTATCCGGTTGCCCATCCGCGCTTTAACTACAGTTTCTGCAAAGGCTATTATCCACGCATTGCCGAGGGCAAACTCAACGGGCGCGTTTCGCGCCTGATGGTCACGCCGTTGCTAAGGGCGCTTAAAACGGTATGCGGGCCATTGCCTTACCTCGATTACCTAGATAGCTTCCGCTACCCGCTCTCGGGCGAGTTTGCCATGCGCAGCGACGTATTAGAGGGGATACGCATACCGGCGGATTGGGGGCTTGAGATTGGCGTTCTCTCGGAGCTTCAGCGCAATTACTCGCCCCGCCAGCTTTGCCAGGTCGACATTGCCGATGCCTACGACCACAAGCACCAGCCGGTCAGCGAAGACAACCCCGATGCAGGTTTAAATCGCATGAGCCTGGATATCGCCAAAGCGCTTTATCGTAAGCTGGCCACTCAAGGGATCACGTTCAGCAGTGAAGACTTCCGCACCCTGAAAGCAACTTACTACCGGCTGGCGTTGGACTTGATCGAGGCTTACGACCACGACGCCACCATGAACGGTTTGAGTCTTGATCGTCACAGTGAAGAGCAGGCCGTTGAACTGTTCGCCAGCAATCTACTGGAAGCGGGCAACCTGTTTTTGGATAACCCCCGCGAACGTCCCTTTATTCCCAGCTGGAACCGCGTGCAGGCGGCAGTGCCCGACCTGCTCATGCGCATGCACGAAGCGGTAGAGCTGGATAATCAGGGTGATGTTTAAGGCGGCATCAAACAGGCAAGGACTGGCTGGACAGATCATGTAAAGATCGCCCAGCCAGAGAGGCCTTTAATTAGCCATGGTGAGAGGAAGAGGGGAGAGACTGCGCTGCAGAGGCTTGGGGGCTGGCAACCTGGAAATGCGCGACCTGTTGGCGTAGTTCATAGCTGAGATCTGCCAAGCGCTGAGTGGCCCCGGTGCTTTCTTGTACCAGTCCGGCATTTTGCTGGGTCATTTGATCCATTTGAGTGACGGCCTGGTTGACCTGCTCGATACCATAGCTTTGCTCCTTGGTAGCCGCCGAGATTTCTTTCACTAACGTATCAAGCTGCTGAATATTGTCGACGATACCGCTAATTACACTGCCAGTGTCGCGCACCTGGCGGCTGCCTTGCGTAATATGAGCGTCAGAATTATCAATCAGCTTTTTAATCTCTTGTGCTGCTTCCGCGGAGCGACTAGCCAGTTGGCGGACTTCACTGGCGACCACGGCAAAGCCGCGCCCCTGCTCCCCCGCTCGAGCTGCTTCTACAGAGGCGTTAAGTGCCAAAATATTGGTCTGAAACGCAATCGAGTCGATCGTTTCGATGATACTGCTCATTTGTGTCGCGCTTTTGTTAATCGTCGACATTGTATCAATCACCGATGCCATCGCCTCACTACCTTGCTGGGCGCTGTCAGTCGTTTTGCTTGCCAACTGACTTGCATGGTCAGCGTGTTCGGCGTTTTGTTTTACCGTTGCCGTCAGCTGTTCCATGCTGGAGGCGGTCTCGGCAAGTGACGCCGCTTGTTGCTCTGTGCGCGTAGATAGCTCTTCGTTAACGCCGACGATCTGTCCGACAGAGGTGTTTACGTTATCCGCACTATGGTGAATGTTGCCAATGGTATCTGATAGCGTTTCACGCATGCGGTCAATATCAAACAGCAGGCTTTGCTGGTCGCGGGCGGAAAGTTGTGTTGTACGGGTTAAATCGCCATCGGCAATACACCGGACTACACTGGCGGCGTAGCGTGGGTCACCGCCTAAACGACGGGATACGTCGCGAATCACCCATCCCATCAGCAGCGTCACCGGCACCCCGATGATCAACAAAATGACGCCTGAACGGATTAGACTCGATACAAAAGCTGCATTGATATCATCGACATAAACGCCAGATGCCAGTGACCATTCCCATTCAGGCAAATGAGCCACATAGCTTAACTTGGGTACTTGCTCCTCGCCGCCCAAGCGAGTGGAGTAGTAACTAACGTGGCCACCGCCTGACTGGGCCATCTCAAGAAGATCAGCATACAGCCGTAGACCGCTGGCATCCTGGTAGTCACTCATGTTGGTACCAGCGTCGCGGCTAGGGTGAGAAACGATGCGAAGGTCATTATCAAACGCAAAGATATATTCACCATCGCCAAACCGGACGTTGGCCATATTATCAATAGCGCGTTCCTTGGCTTCTTCAAGGCTCAAATCACCTGCTTCAACCTCTGCGTGTAGTGCTTCAATCTGGCTATGTACGCTCTCAATGACGTACTGCAGGCTATCTCGGCGTTCGCTTTCGATGGTTTGTCGGTTTTCCCATGCCAACCAGCCCACCATTAGCAGCATGGCAATCCAGATAATGGCTAACGTGCCCCACAGCTTTTGTGTCGTTGTCATACGCGTCATAAGGCTTCCTGATAAGGTATGTCATTTTTTAAAAGTCACTTTTTTTTTATCGGCCGGATCAGTCAAACCTTGACTATCGAAAAGACGCATCCTGACTGGCAGGCAGAATGTTTTTTCGGCTTTCATATCCTGGGTTAGATAAACCACTGGTCTTTAAGGGCACTATGAGTATCTGGCGCAGAGGACGCGCATCAGGGAAGACCAAGCAGGATGCTTGATGGACTCAAGGAAGCATGGACAGGAGGTTCATGAAGAAGGATCAGGGAAGACCTGCTCAAACCCCAGCCCGCGATGGCTGGGGTTTTTTTTCGGTATATGCCGTGATCAATCGGCGTTGTCAGCGTTTTTTTCGTCGTCGGGCTTTTCACTGCCCTGGTGGCTAAGGGGGCTTGCCTGATCAAGGCGAGGGTGATTATCGAGGAACTCACGCTTCAGGTCCGGCACTTTGTCCAACGCTTGTAGAGTGTGGGTCAGGGCATGAATGGCGGCCAACACGTCTTGGGTATTGCCGGTTTCCGAAATCGTGTGCATGTTGCGGATCGGAAAGCCAATCGACGTCGCGGCACTGTCAACCGACGCCAACACACCGGCCATTCCGTCGGTGCCCGTATCAACGCCGACCATGTCGCGCTGCATGGGAATCTCGTTTGCCTTGGCGGCTTCGGCAATCACGCGGTTCAATTGCTCACTGGCAATCGAGCCTACCGCCATGGTGAAGCCTTTGCCCATTTCCAGTGGTTGCATGCGTTTGTCGCCGATACCGGGTGCGGCCACGTAGTCGTGGTTAACATCAACGCCAATTAGCGCATCCGGCTTCATTTCACCCGCCATAACGCGGCTACCGAAGCGGCCAATCTCTTCGTAGCTGGCAATCGCGAACATTACGCGTACCTGCTCGGTACCGCCTGCCTCGGCGATCAGCTTGGCCACTTCGGCGGCAACAAAGCAGCCCAGGCCGTTATCCAGGTAAGCGCCGTAAAAGGTGTTGGGGCTAAAGCCTGCACGAATGGGGCGGTCAAAAATAATCGAGTCGCCGGGGCGTACGCCAAGATTGAGTACCTGCTGTTTCTTGTTTTCGCCGTGGATCTGCAGGTCCAGATAGATCTGCTCTTTCTTCAGACCTTTGCTGCCATCGCGCATGGCAGGGTCGGAAAAGTGAATCGCGCCCAGGGCTTCTACCGTGCCGCCTTCAATGCAGCGGTAGCTGCCGGGCGCTTCCGGGTCTTCGCTAAACAGCTTCACTTCATGGCCGATTAGCACGGTGGGCAGGAAGGAGTCTGTATTGATCCAGATCTTGCCGTCATCACCGATAGAGCGCACCTGCATGCGGATTTTATCCGCATGACCAATGATCATGACCTTGAACATGTCATCCCGGCCGGGATGAGTGTCGAGCACGACGCCCGCATTGCCCTTGAACTGGTGCAGATGCCAGTCGCTTGGGGCAAAACTTTCAAAGTAGGGCTTTAAAACGCCGTAGGTCATGGCGGCTTCCAGCCCCACTGGGCTTGGCGCTGCCAAGATATCGCGCATCAGTTTGAATTGCGCGTCGGGCATCGGCTGTATCCAGGGTTTTGCACTATCGCTCATTAAGCTTTCTCCAGTTGAGGGATAATCAAGATGATCCAGTGTGACAGATTATGCCGGCGTTCGCGTCCTTAGCAGGCGACGTTTAGACGATGTCATGTTGGCAGGGTTCATCTTATGATGGGTTTAGTAATGCCGCATGTAACAACCCAGCGTTCACGACGAGGATGTCGATATGGTCACCGCTACTCTTCGCGCTCAGCGTTTCAAAGTGCTGCTGGCGGGTGTTTTCAGTCAGTTGCTGTGTATCGGGGTGGCCCGTTTTGCCTATACGCCGTTGCTGCCGGTGATGCAGCAGCAAAGCTGGATTGGCGACGCCGATGGTGGTTGGCTGGCGGCACTCAATTACGCGGGCTATATGCTGGGTGCTGTGCTTGCGGCGTCTGTCCGTCGTATTCATGTCAAAGATACCCTGTACCGTATTTGCTTGGTACTGGCCGTTCTCACGACGGCGGGCATGGCATTGACCGAGCATTTTTGGCTCTGGGCGGGGCTGCGCTTTGTGGCGGGATTTTCGAGTAGCGGCGCTATGCTGCTGGCCTCTGGGCTGATTCTTCATTGGTTGATTCAGCATCACCAGCGCGGTGAGTTGGGTATTCATTTTGCCGGGCTCGGCGTTGGCATTGTCGTTGCGGCCGTCGCCGTTGAGTTGATGCTGGCGCTATCGCTGAACTGGCAGGCGCAGTGGTGGGGGTTTAGCCTGCTTGGCGTCGCGTTACTCGTGCCCGCCTGGCGCTGGCTGCCCCGGCCATCGCCGGTTGTGCCCGGTGCCTCAGGGGAAAAAGCCGCCGCCAAACCACCTACCCGTACTTTTATGCGCTGGATGCTGGCCGCCTATTTCTGTGCGGGCTATGGCTATGTGATCAGCGCCACCTTTATTGTCACGATTGTGGAACGCGAGCCGCTGTTGGCCGGTGCCGGTAACTGGACCTTTGCGCTGGTCGGTCTGGCGGCGGCTCCTGCGGTCATCCTATGGGATCTTGTGGCACGGCGAATCGGTTACTTGGGCGCACTGATACTGGCAATGAGCCTGCAGGTTATTGGCATTGTGCTGCCCGCCATTACGACGAATCTGGCGGCGGTGCTAATTAGCGCAGTGCTTTATGGCGGCACCTTCTTGGGTTGTGTCAGCCTGGTGCTGACCATGGCGGGGCGGCTATACCCTGCCAGCCCCGCACGGTTAATGGGACAAATGACCCTGGCCTACGGCGCCGCGCAGATCATCGCGCCGGCTATCACGGGCATGTTGGCGGAGGCCTCCGGCCACTATAACGTTGGCCTTTGGCTGGCCGGTGGCTTTGTGACGCTGGGCGCCCTGTTGTTTGCCTGGTTACGCCGTGTCGACCAAACCGCGCAGCGGTTGGACGCCGAGGCCAAAGCCGCCGTTTATGCACCGTAGTGACTTTTTGAATGTCGTCATGGCGAGTTAAATAATAGCGGGCGTCAGGATTTTTTGGGCATTCGCTGCAAAATCCTCTAGGATAAGCGCTTTTTTCCGACAGGGTGGTAGATCATGGCGTCTTCTGGGCAACCGCGCATCCAATGGTTAGGCCGCTGGGGCTTTATGCTGGCGGCGACGGGCTCGGCCGTTGGCTTGGGCAATATTTGGAAGTTTCCCTATATCACCGGGGAGTTTGGTGGTGGGGCCTTCGTGCTGGTCTATCTCGCCTGTATCCTGGCGGTGGGCGTACCGGTCATGATGACCGAGATTGCCTTTGGGCGGCGCGGTCTGGGTAGCCCTGTCGATGCTATTCGCCGGGTGGTCAACGAATCCGGTCGGTCTTCAGCATGGTCATTGATCGGCTGGATGGCGATGCTCTGCGGCTTCATGATTCTGTCGTTTTATGTCGTTGTGGCGGGCTGGTCGTTTTCGTACCTGTGGAAGATGCTGACCGGCGGCCTTTCGGGTAGCAGCGTTGACGACATGGCCGCGGTGTTCGGGGCCAATAATGCCAACCCCTGGAATCTGGGCTTCTGGAGCACCCTGGTCACGCTGCTGACCATGCTGATCGTTGGTAAAGGCGTGCAGGAGGGCATTGAAAAGAACGTTAGTTGGATGATGCCTGGGCTGGTACTGATGCTGGCGCTGTTGATTGTGTTTGGCGTTTTTTCGGGCGGCTTTGGTCAGGCGTTTAGTTTCCTGTTTTCTTTCAATGCGGGCAGCTTGTCCAGCGAAGGCATGTTAGCCGCGCTAGGGCACGCGTTTTTCACTCTGTCATTGGCCTCCGGGGCAATTCTGACTTACGGCAGCTACCTACCCAAGGGAACTTCCATCGGGCGTACCACGCTAAGCGTGGCCATCGCCGATACCGTGGTGGCGCTAATGGCCGGTCTGGCGATTTTTCCGGTGATTTTTGCCAACGGCATGAATCCCGCCGAAGGCCCTGGGCTTATCTTCATGAGCTTGCCGCTGGCGTTTCAAGCGATGCCGCTGGGCACGCTGTTCGGCATTCTGTTTTTCCTGATGCTGTCGATGGCCGCATTGACCTCGGCGATTTCGATGGTCGAGGCGACGGTCTCCTGGCTGTGCGATAACAAGGGCATTTCCCGGCGCGCGGCCGCGTGGGGCACGGGCATCGTACTGTGGCTGATCAGTACCCTGGCGATGTTGTCGTTTAACCTGGGCGCCGACTTGACGCTGGCGGGTAAGAATTTCTTTGACTGGCTGGATTATCTGACCTCGCGCTTCATGATGCCGCTGGGCGGTTTGGGCATGGTCGTTCTGGCAGGCTTTATATTGAAGAGCGAGACGTTCCGCGATGAGCTGGGGCTGGCACCGCTGCCCTATGCGCTGTGGCTGACCATGGTGCGGTACGTCAGCCCGCTCGGCATTGTGGTGATCTTTATCGACGCGTTGGGACTTTATCAGGTTTCGTTTGTCGCCCACTGGCCGTGGTTACTGGTGATTCTGGTTGCCATGGCGGCGTTGGGCGAAACGCTCAGCCCGCGTTTGCGCCATGTGCTAAAGCCTTATTGAACGTTGCGGTTTCGGCTGTTGCCGTTTTGCCCTGGCGTCGGCAATCGCGCCGGGGTGAGTACCAACTTCCAGGAGCTCATCCCAGCGCGTGGTATAGCGATTCGAGCGATGGGCGCAACGCAACTGCCAGGGCGCCTCGTCATCGGTCATCCCAAAGCGGATCGTGTCTTGTCCCATCCGCTGGTTGATGGCGTCCACGGTGGCCATTAGCTGGGGATGCTGGCGAGCGGGTACGTTGAGCAACGATAGCTGATGCTGTTGGGCATCGACGAGATCCAGCAGCATCACGCCGGCTTTCATAAACCGATAGCCGGGGCGGTATATCTGCTCAAGGCCCTGGCGGACGGCATCGAGAATAACGCGTGTATCGTCGCTAGGGGTGGGTAACGCGATCAGGGCGTGGGGAAAGTACTGTGGCTGGTCGCGACGATGGCGATTGGTTTTCAACAACAGCATCACCGAGCGCGCCAGGCTGTGCTGTTCGCGAAGTTTTTCGGCACTGCGCTGGGCATGGCGGCGCAGCGCCTCGTGCACCTGGGTTCTTACCCCGGTGGGTTGACCAAAAGAGCGCGACGTCATGATGCGCTGGCGGGGTTGATCTACCGCGTTCATTTCAAGGCAAGGTGTGCCACGAAGCTCCAGGGCGGTGCGTGCCAGCACCACGGAAAAGCGCTTGCGTAGCTGCTTTTTATCGCACTCGCGTAACTCCCAGGCGCTATGGATGCCGCTAATGGCAAGCCGTTCGGCAAGCCGCCTGCCCACCCCCCAGACCTCGCCCACCGGCGTCTGCTTAAGCAGGGCAGCGGTGCTGGCATCATTCCCTCCTAGCAGACAAACACCTTGGTAATGCGGCTGTTTCTTGGCCGCATGGTTGGCGAGTTTGGCCAGGGTGTGAGTCGGTGCCAGCCCGACACATACCGGTAACCCAATGCCGCGATGAATGTCTCGGCGTAGGCGTTCACCCAGGGCTTGGCACTGGTGCTCGCTCATGCCCTCCAGGTAGATAAACATTTCATCGATGGAGTAGGGGGCGATATCAGGACAAGCGTCGCGCAGCAACTGGGCGAGGCGTGCCGACATGTCGCCATACAGCTCATAGTTGGACGACAGCAGATGAATCTCGCCGCACTGGCGTAGACTCTCCAGTTTGAAAGCGGGAGTACCCATGGGGATGCCCATCGCTTTCATTTCGGCCGAGCGGGCAATCACGCAGCCGTCATTGTTGGACATCACGCCGACGGCTTTGCCCTCCAGGTGAGGCTGGAAAACGCGTTCGCAGCTGACGTAGAAATTGTTGGCATCGACCAATCCGATCATCACTGTCACATCATCGCAGGTATTCGTGAATGACCGCTCGGACAACACCCCATACCTGACAGTCACTGCCGTCCAGGGTCAATGGCTGATAATGGGGGTGGGCCGAGCATAAATGCGGCGAACCGCGATATAACGCATAGCGCTTGATTAGTAGTTCGTCGTCGAACATAACCACTAGAATATGCCCCAGGCGGGGTGAGAGGCTGCGGTCAACCACCAGCAGGTCACGATCGAAAATTCCCCAACCTTCCATGCTGTCACCGGTGGCGGTCAGGTAAAACGTGTGGGTGGGGTTCTTGATCAGGCGCACGTTGAGATCTAGCGTGCGTGTTTCGTAATCCTGCGCGGGGGAGGGGAAACCGCTAAACCCAGCGCGGCCGTGCAGCGGAGGAAAAGGCAGCGCCTGATGCGTTAACGGTACGGCGGACGCGATAGGCGATAACGGCTGCGTCATGGTCGGCCTCCTCACTGGCAATATATGTATTTATATACAGTATTTAGCCGTGAGGATAAAATTGCAAGGGTTGGCCGTCGTTAGGAACATTCGTGAAGGCTTATCTTGCCAGCCAGAGGCCCACCACAATGGCGCTGGTGACAGCGATAAA
>JAIVHM010000096.1 GCA_020201095.1 Halomonas sp.
GCACGACGACCGGGTAAGAATCTTTTTGTCGATCAAGATGCCGCTGACATTCACGCCGGGCAGTCCTCCCTCGCTGTGTGGCATCTCGACCGATTTGACCGAGTATCTGGAGATGCAGTCCCGCACACACTATCTGGCGTATTACGATGCGTTGACGGGCCTGCCAAACCGGCGCCTGCTGATGGAATCTCTGGCGTCTACCATAGAGGAAGACGCACAGGATAGGCAGTTCGGTGCCCTAATGGTCGTCGACCTCGATCATTTCCGGTTGGTTAACGATCTGCAGGGGCACGCGAGCGGCGACCAGTTATTGATCAATGTAGCCGAACAGCTCCGCCAGGCGTTGGATAAAGACGCCATGTTGGCGCGCTTCAGTAGCGACGAGTTCGTAGTGCTGGTCAACCATTTAGACCCGCAACAGGCGGAGGCTGGCGCCAAGGCCGAGCGCATTGCACGACAGCTGATGACGACAATCCATCAGTTGCGCAATAGTCGCTCGCTGCCCATCAGTGCAAGCGTAGGGTTGGCGCTTTTCAATGGCGAATCGGGTTCGCTTGACACGGCTCTTCAGCAGGCAAATATGGCGCTTCAGCAGGCCAAAGCGTCGGGCGGCAATACGCTGTGCTTTTTCAACCCCGATATGCAAGCCAGTGTGCTTGAGCGAGCGAATCTGGAAGCCGATCTCCATCATGCTCTGGCTCGCCAAGAACTGGAGCTGCATTACCAGATTCAGGTCAACCACAAGGGCGTTACGACCGGCGTCGAAGCACTACTTCGCTGGTATCATCCAGAGCGTGGCTGGGTTTCGCCCGCCGAGTTTATTCCGCTAGCCGAAGAAAGCGGCCTGATTATTCCGATTGGCGACTGGGTATTGACCCAGGCTTGCCAACAACTGGCCAAGTGGTCGCGGCAAACCGCTTATTCACCGCTGACCCTTTCGGTCAATGTCAGTTCGGTTCAGTTCCAGCAGCCCGACTTTGTCAATCGGGTGGAAAAACGCCTTGAGCAGACCCAAGCACCTGCCAATCGACTGGTGCTGGAAGTTACCGAAAGTCTGCTGATGCGTGAGCCGACCCGCGTGCGAAACACCATGCTCAAGCTGCGTGAACGGGGAATTCGCTTCGCCCTGGATGATTTTGGCACGGGATATTCGTCTTTAAGCTACCTAAAACGGCTGCCTCTCGATGAGCTCAAGATTGATCAGTCGTTTGTCCGCGAGTTGCTGACGGACAAGGCCGACGCTGCGATCGTCGATACGATCATTCTGTTGGCTGTCAGCTTGGGTTTGGTGGTCGTGGCCGAAGGCGTGGAAACCCAGGCCCAACTGGACTGGTTGAAAGGCCATGGCTGCTATCGGTACCAAGGCTATTTGCTGGGCCGCCCGAAGCCCATTGAAAACCTGTTTGAAGAAAAAATGCCCCGCCGTTAAGAACGGCAGGGCATAAATCATTCACCGCTTGGTGTCGCTAGCCAAACAAGGCAAAGCTTTCCGCGTTTAGCCACATATGGACCAGAATGCTGGCAGCGTAACCCAGCAAAATGACCGGCGACCACTTCAGGTGGCCTATAAAGGTATAAGCACCACGCGCCTGGCCCATGACGGCTACACCTGCCGCGGAACCAATCGATAACAAGCTGCCGCCGACCCCGGCTGTAAGGGTGATGAGCAGCCAGTGTCCATGCGACATATCGGGTTCCATCGTCAGCACGGCAAACATGACGGGGATATTATCGACCACGGCGGAGACGACGCCGAGCACAATATTCGCCGCCGTGGGGTTCCAGCCGAGATACAGCGCTTCCGAAAGCAGGCCAAGATAGCCCATAAAGCCCAGTCCGCCCACACACATCACAACGCCATAGAAAAACAGCAGCGTATCCCACTCGGCACGCGCCACGCGGTTGAAGACATCGAAGGGCACGACGCTACCTAATTGCTGAAGCTTCTTATTGTCACCACGACGGCTGTAACGCTCGCGCTTGCGTTCCAGTGAACGCGGCAGGCTGCGGCGCAGGTAATAGCCAAAAAACTGTAGGTACCCAAGGCCGGTCATCATGCCAAGCACCGGGGGTAGGTGCAGGACTATATGGCACAGAACGGCGGTGGTGATCGTCAGCAGGAAGAGCGCCACAATGCGCCGCGCGCCACGCTTCATCCACACGTCTTCTTGGACGCTTTCCGGTTTCTTGTTGGGAATGAAAAAGCTCATGATCACGGCAGGGATCAGGAAGTTGACCAGTGCCGGGAAGAACAGAATAAAGAAGTCCTGGAACGGCACAATACCCGCTTGCCACACCATCAAGGTGGTAATGTCGCCGAAGGGGCTAAAGGCACCGCCCGCATTGGCAGCCACCACGATGTTAATGCACGCCATGTTAATGAAACGCTTATCACCCTCAGCCACCTTGGTAATCACCGCACACATCAGCAGCGCCGTGGTCAGGTTGTCGGCAATCGGTGACAGAATGAAAGCAAGCCCGCCCGTTAGCCAGAAGAGCGTACGGTAATTGAACCCCATGCGCAGCATCCACGAGCGCAGTGCATCAAACACCCGGCGTTCCTCCAGGGCGTTGATGTACGTCATGGCCACCAGCAAGAACAGCATCAGCTCGGTGAACTCCAAAAGTGTCACGCGGAAGGCTTGCTCAGATGCCTCCGACATGCCGTTTTGGACATACACCCAGCCGATGAGGCTCCAGATAATGCCGGCGGCGACCAGCACGGGTTTGGACTTGCGCATGTGGATTTTTTCTTCGGCCATGACTAGCGCGTAGGCCAGCACAAAAATAGCCAGAGCGAAAAAGCCGACGATTGATTGGGTAAGGTCGAGTTCACCCGTCACGGCTAGAACGGCGGGGCTGAAAAGCAGCAATAGGGCAGCCAACAAAAAAAGCCAGCGACGATCGAATCGTGGCTGGCAGGAAGGGCGAAAAAAAGGCATGGCGATGCGTTTCCTTTCGTGTGGATTATGGGAGGGACTTATAAGCCGCGATAGTCTACCAGCCTGTACTGCGATGCAATATGTAATAAAAGCGAATGAATATAGCGGTTCTTAACCGTTAAAGATCATTTTTTGGCAAATTAACCGTTTAGGTAATGGTCAATTGGCAAATATTGCGGGCTAGATTGCATTGATTAAGGTGAAACTTAAAATCAAATAAATTATATAGCCTGCTAATAACAAGCCTCCCTCGAGACGCGATAGCCGCATACCGGTATACAGAAACACCACTAGTATGCCCGCAGCCCCCAACATCACCCACTGATCAAACATGGTTACGCGCGCTGCAATGGGCAGAGGCTGTAAAAACGCTGAAATGCCTAAAATGCCCAGGATATTAAAGATGTTGCTGCCTAGAATATTGCCTACGGCAACATCAGCATGCCGCCGAAG
>JAIVHM010000259.1 GCA_020201095.1 Halomonas sp.
CGATAGCGGTATAGGTCGCGCAGTGGCAGTGCACTATGCTCGTGAAGGCGCGGATAGCGTGATTGTTCACCTGGAAGAACCAACAGATGCCGAAGAAACCAAACGGCTTGTTGAAGCCGAAGGTCGTCGCTGCCTGGTGCTTGAGGGTGATGTAGCGGCACCACATTTTTGCCGAGAAATCGTGACACTTACCCTCGACCATTTCGGCAAGTTGAATATCGTCGTCAACAATGCGGCCGAGCAATACGATTGGAACGACATCACCGAAATTCCCGACGATCAGCTGCAGCGTACCTTCGAAACCAATTTATTTAGCCACTTTTATTTAACCAAGGCCGCCCTGCCACACATGAGCCAGGGCGATACGATTATCGCCACCTCGTCGATAAACGCCTTCAAGGGCAACGATACGCTGATCGACCACACCGCCACTAAAGGGGCGATTCAGGGTCTGGTGCGTTCGCTTGCCATATCGCTGATAGACCGTGGCATTCGGGTGAACGCCGTTGCACCGGGGCCGGTGTGGACGCCGCTGATTCCGGCAAGCTTTGACGCCGAAAAAGTCGCCTCCTTCGGTGGTCAAGTGCCAATGAAACGCGCGGGGCAGCCCAGCGAAATGGGGCCCGCCTACGTGTACCTGGCAAGCGAGGAATCATCCTACATGACAGGGCAAACGATGCACCTGAACGGCGGCGTGATCCTCAACACCTAACCCGCCAGCGTTTTAACCAGCACCTTGGATTTACGTGCGTGGTTATAGGTTTCGCGCTTCAGCGTCGGCAGCTCTTCAAGGCTGGCGGCGCGGAAGCCCCGCTCCACAAACCAGTGCGCCGTGTGGGTGGTCAGTACAAACATCTCCTGCACTGCCCGCTGGCGGGCACGGCGCTCCAGCGCTTCGACCAGGCGCTCACCGCGCTCGCCACCCCGGTAGTTGCTATGCACGGCCACGCAGGCCAGTTCGGCAACGCCGGTATCAGGAAAGACATGCAGCGCCGCGCAGCCGATCACCATACCGTCGCGCTCGATCACCATGTAGTCGTCGATTTCGTGCTCAAGCCGCTCGCGGGAGCGCGCTACCAGCATGCCGAGATGGCGGGCCAGCTCGCTGCCCGGCGCGGCATGCTGTATGCGCGGCTCGGCATCGGCGGGAGAAAGCTGGCGCAGCAGCGCGCCCTGCTCGTCTTCCAGGCCTTCAGATTCGCCGAGCAGAATCAGCTTGTCGGCTTTGAGCGCTACCGCGGCGTGCTGGGCGACATCAGAGGCATCCAGGTCAAACACCTCGCCGGTGCTCGAGAACCCAAGCGGCGGCAGCAGCACCAGCGAGCCTTTTTCCAGCAGCCCTTCGATAGCGCTTGCGCGCACTCGGCGCACCTCGCCGCTATGATCGAAATCCACCCCTTCGCGCACACCAAGCGGTTTGGCAGTCACCAGGTTGCCGGAAATCACGCTCAGCTCCACCCCATGGAGCGGCGTGCTGGGCAGGCCCAGCGACAGCCGCGCTTCCAGCCACAGCCGTTGATGCGCGGCTACTTGCTCAACGTGGGCCATGATCGTGCGGTCGGCGACCCAGCGGCCATTGAGACGCGTCGGCTCAACCCCCGCCGCCGTCAACGCTTCTTGCACCTGGGGGCGAATGCCAAACACGACCACCAGCCGTACGCCCAGGGTGTGCAGCAGCGCCAGGTCCTGGATCAGCTGCTCCCCTCGGCCAGACGCCATGGCTTCGCCTTCAATCAAGATGACAAAGGTTCGTCCCCGGTGCGCATTGATATACGGGGACGCATTACGAAACCAGTCGACAAAGGGGAAGCGAGTATCCAAGGGGCCGCTCTCCGGCAGCAGGTGAATGGAAAAACTTCTGTTACTTTACCAGAGCGCAAAAAATAGCGGCACCTTCTAATGCACTAATGCATAAAGAAGGTGCCGCTCGCGTATGGGATTTGTCGGGACGAGGCTTACCCGAACATGCCCTTGAACATAAAGAAGAACAGAATGGCAAGCCCTGCGCCTGCGGGCAATGTGATTAACCAGGACATGATAATGGTACCAATCACACGCAGGTTAAGGGCCGCCAGGCCACGCGCCAGCCCCACCCCAAGCACCGCACCAACAAGCGTGTGCGTGGTCGAAATCGGCAAACCGGTGCCCGACGCCAATACCACCGTTGTGGCCGCCGCCAGCGTTGCCGCAAAGCCGCGGCTGGGCGTGAGCTCAGTGATCCCCGTGCCTACGGTGGCAATCACTTTATGGCCGTAAGTCACCAAACCAGCCACGATACCGCCGCCGCCTAGCACCAAGACCCACCATGGCACCAGCGCAGCACCATCAATGTCTCCACCGCTGCTGACAATGCTGATCACTGCTGCTAGCGGACCAACGGCGTTGGCCACGTCGTTAGAGCCGTGGGCAAACGCCATGGCGCAGGCGGTAAAGATCATCAACACGCCAAATACGCGCTCCACGTTGGCATAGCCAAAATGGTCATCGCTTGAATGAACGTATTTCACACGGCGCTCCATCACAATCCCGAGCACCGTAACGACCAAACCAAGAATAATCGAGAAGACTAAACTCTGGCTGAACCCGACATCCAAACCAACGTGCTTGAGGCCTTTGGTGAAAGTGACCATGGAAACGATAAAGCCCACTAAAAAGATGTACATGGGCACATACCGCTTAGCGGCCTTCAGCGGATCAGGGTTTTCAAAAATCAGATGTTGTACCGACTTGAACAGCATAAAACCGACGCTGCCCGCCAGTAGCGGTGATACTACCCAGCTTGCGGCGATGTTACCGACTGCACCCCAATCAACACTGGCGGCCCCAAGGCCCGCCACGGCGAAGCCGACAATGGCACCCACAATTGAGTGGGTGGTCGAGACCGGCCAGCCTTTCATCGAGGCAATCAACAGCCATGTTGCCGCTGCCAGTAGCGCCGACAACATGCCGTACACCAGCAGTTGCGGGTCATCTTGGAGCAGCGCAGGGTCGATAATCCCTTTACGAATGGTATCGGTTACTTCACCACCGGCCAGCCATGCGCCAAGAAATTCAAAAACAACGGCGATAATAATCGCCTGCTTGATGGTAATGGCCTTGGAACCGACCGACGTACCCATGGCGTTGGCTACGTCGTTGGCCCCCACGCCCCAGGCCATAAAAAAGCCGAAAAGACAGGCCAGGATGATAAAAATATCACCGTGCTGAGCAATGATCTGCATAACGCTTCCCTTGTTTTGGGATCAGGTATTAGTTGGCGGTCATGATCTGCAGGCGGCTACCGACCCGTTCAGCGCGGTCGGAGAGTTCGCCCACCCAGTCGATAATCTTGTAAAGAAAGATGACATCAACCGGCGGTAGCTCACTTTCCAGGCTGAACAACTGGCGACGGATCGCGACCTGCTGGCCGTCCGCCTGGTGCTCAAGGGTATGCAGTTCGCGGATCATGTTTTGCATCACGTCCGAAACGTTGCGCCCAAAACCTGATTCCAGCAGGTCCTTGAGTTCTTCCAGCGCTTGGCGGGCTTGCGCCACACAGGCCACACTGGTGCGGATATAGTCCCGCATGGGGTCAGCCAACTCGGCGGGCACGGTCATTTTGCGGCCGAGCATAATGCCGGTAATGTCGCGTGCTTTATTGGCAATTTTGTCCTGTACGCTGATCAGGTCGAGCAGATCAGAGCGCGAAACAGGCAAAAACATGGTGCTGGGAAGGTTCAAACGTAGCTCGGTTTTGAGTACGTCAGCATCGTGCTCTAAGCGGGTGACGTTTTCACGCAGCTTTCCAGCGCTCTCCCAATCGCCTGCCAGCGTCGCTTCAAAGAAGGGCAGGAGTTGATCGGCACACTCGTTCGCCTTGACGATGTGAGCGAGTAGCGGCTGGAATGGCGAGCGGCCAAACATCGAGGAAAAAGGGTTGGAAGTAACCATAAAGCCTTTGCGCCTGTTGTCGGGAAGCCAGTAAATGGCGGCGATAGTATAGTGAGTGCGTCTGCCGCCGTCATGAAAAGTTCATAATGTCATTAAAATTTAACCTAACTGTCATAGTATAGAGGTGGCAATTGTCATGAAACCCTCAGAACCAACCGAGATAGAATTAAAGCTTGCCCTCGCCCCGGAAGGCCCAGAGGCGCTTTCACAGCATCCCCTTTTGCAGTCGCTTACGCCTAAGCGACAAACGCTCATCAACACCTATTTCGATACGCCCCAAGGAGCGCTTGCAGAAGCTCGTATCGCCGTGCGGCTTCGCCAGGTGGATGACCAAATACTGCAAACGGTCAAAACGGCGGGACATGGTGGCGGCGGATTCTCCGAGCGACAGGAGTGGGAG
>JAIVHM010000260.1 GCA_020201095.1 Halomonas sp.
GCGCCGCACCCTGCGCGACACCGACGGCCTGGGCACCGAAGCCACCCGCGCGGGCATCATTGAAACCCTGGTACAGCGCGGCTACCTGGTACGCCAGCAAAAGGCCCTGCGCGCCACCAAGCTCGGCAGCGCCCTGATCGCCGCCCTGCCTGAAGCGGTCAGCACTCCTGAACGCACCGCGCTCTGGGAGCAGCGCCTGCGCGCTATTTCCGAACAGCAGGACGACGCCAACGACTTTCAGCAGGCGTTACTGGATGACTTGCGCGGCCTGCTCAGCCATAGCGACGCCGCCAAGCTACGCAACAGCCTGCAAACGGCACAAGGCGAAGCCGGTGGCCCGGCGAAGCGCTCAGGTAAGCCGAGAAAGCGTAGAGGAAACGTAAAACGCAAACCTGCCAAGCAAGACTCATAGTCAACAGGCTGATGCTTGAAACCTCCAGATGCATCAGACAGACTGTCACCAGATATCAACAAGTGGTGACGGTTTGTCTGACACTGACTCTACCCTATCCCCCAGGACGCAACTCCAGACCCTTTTCCGCCAGCAAGGCGGCCAGCTTCGCCTGAGCGAGGCCCTGGAGCGTGGTATCAGCCGGTACCAGTTCTATCAGCTCCGGGATGAAGGGGTGATAGAGCCAGTCAGCCGCGGCCTGTACCGGCTGGTGGACCTGCCCCCCACTGAAAACCCGGACCTTGTCGCCGCCGCCACCCGGTTTCCCCATGCGGTGCTCTGCCTGATTTCCGCACTGGACTGGCACGGCATGACCACGCAGATTCCCCATCAGGTACACCTGGCAGTGGAGCGGGATGCCCGCCTGCCGGTTCTGGACTATCCGCCGGTGGCCGGTTACCGGTTCTCTGGACAGGCCTTCAGTGAAGGTATTGAGCAGGTGGACGTGGATGGCATCACGCTGCAGGTCTACAACCCAGAGAAAACCCTGGCGGACTGCTTCAAGTTCCGTAACCGTATCGGCATGGATGTGGTGCTGGAGGCACTTGACCTCTACCGAACCCGCAAAACGTTCCGGCCACGCCGGCTGATGGAATACGCTCGTATCTGCCGAGTCGCCAAGATCATGGCACCCTATGTGGAAGCCAAGCTATGAACGGAGTCACTCAGTCAACGGAAACAACAAGATGACAGGAGATCACGGTGGCCAAAAACATTGCCGCGTCTGTTCGCCAGAAATTACTGAATAAGTCCCGAGAAGAAAAACGCCCCTTTCAAGAGTTACTGCAGTACTACGCCATGGAGCGTTTTCTTTACCGGCTTAGCCAATCGGCTCATAACCGAAGTTTTACCCTTAAGGGCGCCCTGCTGCTATGGGTTATGCAGGGACCGGACATTCGCCCAACGCGTGATATCGATATGCTGGGCCAAACAAGTAACCACCCAGATACCATTATGGCGCAAGTAAGCGAGGTGCTGGCTACGGACGTTATGGATGACGGTTTATCGTTCGATTTAAACACGTTGAAAGCGGAAGCCATTACCGAAGACGCCGACTATCAAGGGATTAGGGTTACGTTTACCGGGTTTCTCGGCAACGCCAAA
This sequence comes from Halomonas sp., assembly GCA_020201095.1. GTDB lineage: Bacteria > Pseudomonadota > Gammaproteobacteria > Pseudomonadales > Halomonadaceae > Vreelandella. Next base: position 1,556 of record JAIVHM010000260.1, read on the forward strand.
ATTCCTATGCAATTGGATATTGGCTTTGGCGACATTATTTTTCCGCTCCCTTCCTGGCAAACGTTTCCTGCCCTACTCCACCGACAAAATTCTTTGTTACTCACCAGAATCATCCATTGCCGAGAAGTTTCAGGCGATGGTCAAGCTGGGCGAACTAAACAGTCGCATGAAAGACTTTTACGATATTTGGTTACTTTCGCGGCAGCACGCTTTCACACTTTCGAACCTGGCTGGCGCAATAGCCAGAACCTTTGCCAACCGGCATACAGAACTGCCTGAAACCAGTCCCTTTTCTAGCGATTTTGTGGACAGCAAGCAGCTCCAATGGCAGGCTTTTCGTAAGCGTCTTGGCCAGCCCCATGTGCCGGAGGCGTTTTCGGAAGTTGTAGCAGGGATGTTGGAATTTCTTGCTCCCGTGATAGAGAAAACATCCGCCGACCCGGTGCAGATAATCTGGCACCCACCCGGACCATGGAGGCGGCAAGTCGATGTCTAGCTTTATTTCAGAAGACAATATCTGACAGTGGCGTTCGCCTCAATGACGACAGTGGCTTTGGATCAAACATCAGAATTATCGTCATCCTCCTCAGAGGTTGAAGCTTTTTTCTTGCTGATGGGGCGCGAAAAGAAAGGCACCAAGTATAGCACCATCCAGGCCAGCAGCGCACACAAAACGGCTGTCTGCTCACGCCCCAGACCAACGGCTACGCCAATGGCGACCGTCAGCCAAATGCCAGCCGCCGTGGTGTATTTACGTCATCCATAGACAGATAGCACTAGAAGACAATTCGCCCAACTGTCCTGGGCGGCCCCATCTATTTAGTACTCACAGCGAGCCGTGCACCTAAAGCCACAAACAGCGCCCCTAGGCTTCTATCCATCCATAAACCAACGCGTGGTTTTCTCTTAAGGAAAGCACCTAGCTTGGCTCCAGCTAGTACCAAAGGGGGTTCTATGACAGCTGACACCACGATAATCAAGCTGCCATGCAATAAAAGCTGCGCCTCGGCTGGGCCAGCGCCCTCGACGATAAACTGCGGCAAAAACGCCAGGAAGAATACGGCCACTTTAGGGTTTAGCGCTGACACCATCACCCCTTGCCAATAAACAGATGAAATAGCTTTGCTATCCTTCTTTTCCGCTGCAATAAATTGATTGCCCCGTGAAAGCAGCATTTTGACGCCCAGCCATATCAGATAAGCAGCCCCCACCCATTTAACAATCGAAAACGCCAATGCGGAGGTGGCCAAAATAGCCGACAGGCCAACAGCGGCCATCACCACATGCAGTGCGGCACCGCTCCAAATACCCAACATGGCGGCGACACCATGTCGTCGCCCGCTGCGTAATGTTTGCCCCGAGATGTAGGCGATATCGGGTCCTGGCGACAAATTAAGCAATACAGCCGCAGATAAGAATGTCATCCAATGAAATAACGTGTACTCAAACATACATGCTTCCCTCTGCGCTCAGTGACTGAGCGTTGCCAAAAACTGCCCGTTCCCGACGGGCACTGTGCAGGTAGTGACACCAGCATCTGCTGATACCAACGCCATAAAAGCAGCCATTTCATCGGCATGAGAGGTAGCGTTATCCACCACGAGCAGCCCGCCCTTTCGCAGTACCCGTTTAATAGTGGGCCACCAGTGCACGTATTCCAAGCGTTTGGAGTCCAGGAAAATCAGGTCAGCATTAGCGTCAGGCATGTTTTCAATCAGGCCGCCCGCTTCGCCGCGAAGCTGGGTGATGACATCAGAAAGACCAGAGCGCTCAAAGTTTTTGGCCGCTAGTTCAAGCTTGAACTCAGATTGCTCAATTGTCGTAACATATTAAGCATTTGCCTTAGGCGGTCAGTAATAGCGGCGTCGTTTTCCTGACCAAATTGCTCTAATTCGACTAATAACGCTTGTAATGACTCGTTCTGGCCGGAAGGTGAGCTGCCGTTTCCTTGAGGTTTTTTAGTCATCCCAGGCCTCCTTTGCGTTTGGCCGTTAAGCGTTAAGGCCCAAGTGCTTGACCATGGAAATCAATGTGTCGTCATGCAGAAACTCACGGTTTCAGCTTAACGAACCTGTTTACCTGGCCGCACCACCCACCAGCTCGCCAGCACCAAGCCGCCAAATACGCTATAAACTACTCCAAACACCCAACCCGGCGCGCTGTAATAAAGCAGGCTATGCAGCCAATGCTGAATAAAAGACCCGCCATAAGTGGCCGCCCCCGCGTCGGCTCTAAGCGCCATTTCCCAGGTCGTTAGCGGGCAGACCATTCCCAACCAGGTTTGCGCCACTACGTAGCCGATGGCACATAAATGCACGATGCGAAAAACGCGATCACGCACCCACTGCCATTTCAGGAAATACCCTGCGTAAATAGCCAACAGGCCTATTACCACGAAGGCTACAAATAGCACGTGGAGGATCAGGACTGCGTCTGCCAGCAACAGCAATAGCCACTGTTTAGATATCACCATTCAATCCATAGACGCTTCAAGCCCGCAACGGCAGCGCTGCGCCAATTGCCATGAAAAGACCTCCGCAAACGCGATTAAACCCTCGCCCGGCACGCTCTAACCAGTGTCGAATGCGGCTAGAGGCGCTTGCCAGAATGAACTCTGCCAAAAATTCCGTCATCACGAAGGTCGCAGCCATGATGAAAAACTGATGCAACAAGCTATTTTGCGGGTCAAGAAATTGCGGCAAGAAAGCGCTAAAGAACAGCAGCACCTTGGGGTTGGTTATCGACGCCAACGCCCCCTGGCGGAAAAGCGACCAACCACTGGCCACCCTTTCGTCAGCATCAGCCGCGGTGGAAATCGGCGGCGAGCGCCAGACCTGAATGCCAAGCCATACAAGATAGGCGCCCCCTACCCACTTGAGTACGGAAAGCCACATTACGGAGGATTTGATCAGTGCTCCAATGCCAAATATGCAAAGGGCAATAACGATAACGAACCCTATCGCGCCGCCCGAAATAGTGAAAAGCGTCTTGCGGCTTCCGTGAAGCACCCCATGTGTCAACGCGAGAAGCCCGTTAGGACCGGGCGACAGCGACAAGCCCACACAACTGATGAGATAGATGAACCACATTTCAAGCTGCATTGAAAAAATCCCGAATACCCGCCATCAAAAGCTTAAATAGTCCGAACGCGAGCGGCCAACCATAAGGCAAGGCTGGCATATTAGTTACCAACCATAACGCCGCATTCTAAAAAACCCTATTTAACAGGGTAATACAAACGCAGTATTTTAATTACACGAGCCTGACCGGATAAGTGGAA
>JAIVHM010000016.1 GCA_020201095.1 Halomonas sp.
CCAGCGCAATGCCCAGCGCGGCAAAGGCTCCGGCCGCTGGCGTCTGAGCGCCCGCGTCAAAATTTATCACCGTGCGTGATAAGCCGCCGGTCACTGGCATGCCTTGGGTGACCGCTGCCGCCAGGTTGGTGGCGCCCAAGCCAATCAATTCCTGATTGGGAGAAATGCGCTGGCGCCGTTTAGCCGCCAGCATCTGCCCCATCGATACGGATTCAACAAATCCCACCAGGCTAATCAATAGCGCGGGAACAAACAGCGCTTGCCATAAGGACTTGCTGGCCCAGGGCAAGCTGAAAGCGGGGAGCCCCGCTGGCACGTCGCCGACAACCATGACGCCCTGATCAGTGAGCCCCCAGTGCCAGGTTGTAAGCGTTGTAGCAACCACGGCGATAACCGGCCCTGCCTTGGCGAGCAGGTCGGCGACGCTATTGGGCAATCCCAGACGCTTGAAAGTCGATTTCCCATGGCGACGAAGCCAGACTAAAAACACCAGCGTGCCGATACCCAAAAGGCAGGTAGGCAGGTTGAGGGCCTCAAGATTGGGGATGAGCGTCATAAGGCGTTCAATTAGGGTGAAACCGCTGCTTTCGATGCCCAGCAGGCTGCCGAGCTGGCTGACGGCAATCAGAATTCCCGAGGCCGTTAAAAACCCTGAAATGACTGGGTGGCTCAAGAAGTTGCTGAAAAAGCCCATTTTCAGCAGCCCCATGGCGACCAGCATGACACCTGACAACAGCGACAGCACCAATGCGGCTTCCAGGTAGGCATCTGTACCGGGAGTAGCAACCGACGAAAGGGCGGCTCCGGTCATCAATGCAATAATGGCTACTGGGCCCACGGCAAGCGTGCGGCTGGTACCAAATAGGGTATATACCAGCTGCGGCAAAATACTGGCGTAAAGGCCCACCACTGCCGGCAGGCCTGCAAGCAGCGCATAGGCAAGCGACTGAGGTATGACCATGACGGTAACAATCAAGCCGGCCAGTAAATCTGCTCCCAGTAGCCGTTTATGGTAATAAGGCAGCCAGGACAGAATGGGCAAATAGCGCTTTAGCATGGGTTCCAGGGGCGATCCGCCTCACATGATCTGATCAATAAGCTACGTCACAGCTTAACGCGAATGTAGTTCAATATATTAACAAGTTATAAGTCAAATTACGGCACCCAAAGGTAATTTAAGCCATCGACTAGATTCTTCCCCCAAAGTGCTACTTATTTAGTTTGTATTAATGGGTAAGCTTGATGAAAAGCCTAATTAATGGCTTGGGCCTCATTACCACGTTAATAACAAGAGTACTGTTTATGCATGTCATTCGTTGGGCGGTTCCCCTGGTGCTATTGGCACTAGCGGGGTGGCTGGTGTCTTACAGCACCTTAGGGGGTTATGTAGCGGTGGGGGTGGCGGCGCTTGCGGGTGCGCTGGGTGTGTTGATGGCCTGGGGGGCGATCTATCAGGCCAGGAAAAAATGGCACGAGAGTCGTCAGCCAGCATGGGCGCGATCAACACAGCTATCATGCAGGTCAGTGCCAGTGCTTCCCAGGTAGCCACGCTCGCCGAAAGTGCCCGCGAAGCCAGCCATCACAATCAGGAATCATTGACCGATATCATTCAGGAAATGAGCGAAGTGTCTGAACAGTCCCAGCAGGCGCTTGAAATGCTGACCTCGCTTAACGACAAAATCGAGCGTGTGCGCAACGTCACCTCAATGATTGAAGACATTGCTGAACAAACGCATCTGTTATCGCTTAATGCCTCCATTGAGGCCGCTCGGGCGGGTGAGCACGGCCGTGGATTTGCTGTCGTGGCCGGCGAGGTTCGCAACCTGGCGCACAAGACATCGACGGCGACACAAAGCGTGGACGAACTCGTCAAGGATATGCATCAAAGCGGGCAAAACGTGGTGTCCTCCATGGGTAGCCTGATGAGCCGAATCAGCCACCGGTCGGCTGATATGCAGCAGGTGGGTACTAGCCTTGGCACTATTACTCAGGAATTTGACCAGGTGCAAAGTGAAATCAGCAGCGTCGCGCAAGCTATCGATAATACCCGGCAGCATAGCCAAACCGTGGCCGATACGCTGCATGAGTTGGAAGCAGACGTTGATGAAGGAAATCGCGACATGCACGACCTGGCGAATCAGGCCCGTGCCTTGATGGAAGCGGCTGAAGGTGTCGATGGCGAGCTGGCGCAACAGCGGCTTAACGGCCGGCATCAGCAGGTTTTCCATACAGCGCGGCAAGCCGCTGACCGCTTGGGTAAACTGTTCGAGAATGCCCTTAAACGCGGAGAATTAAGCGAAGCTGCATTGTTTCAGCCCAGCTATCAGCAGATCCCGGATACCCGGCCACCGCTTTACCGCACGTCGTTTGACGATTTTACCGATAAACATCTGCCTGATATTCAGGAACCGCTATTGACCCAGTTTGAATTGAGCTACGCGATTACTTGCGATAAGAAAGGCTACGTACCCACTCACAATAAGGCCGTGAGCCGCGCGCCCACAGGCGACTACGATCACGATTTAAAATTCTGTCGCAGCAAGCGAATCTTCGACGATCCTACCGGGCGCCGGTGTGGTGCACACGAAAAGCCGCTGCTACTGCAAACCTATAAGCGTGATACCGGCGAAATCATGCATGACCTGTCTGTGCCGATCTATATCAATGGCCGGCACTGGGGTGGCTTCCGTATCGGCTATCAGCCTGAGCGTGAACCTGCCTCTCAAGTGTTGACCCATCAAGACAATGTGCCCGCGGCGCTACCTGGCCGACAGCTGGCTGGGACGTGATTGCCAGGCAGACCAAGAGTAAAGCGCCAGCCCTATCCAGATCATGATAAACGTCACCAACTGGATAGGGCTCAGCGGTTCTCCAAAAACAGCCAGAGCGATTAAAAACTGAATGCTTGGGTTGATGTACATCAGAAACCCAAGCGTGGCGAGGCGCAAACGCCTGGCGGCGCCCGCAAAGGCCATCAGTGGAAGGGCCGTAATGACACCGCTGGCGACCAACAGGGCCGTCGTCTGGGTGTCGTCTAAAAAGTGCGAGGTCCCTTGCCAGCTAAAGCCAGCCAATACGATCAGCGCAATGGGGAATAGCAACAGTGTTTCAACAAAAAGCCCGGAGAGGCCATCAAGCGGTACCTGTTTGCGAAACAGACCATAACTTCCAAAGCTTAATGCCAGCAGCAGACTGATCCATGGCAACTCCCCCAGCATGAAAAACTGAATGGCAATCGCAAGGCTAGCCAACCCCAGCGCCACCAGCTGTAGTCGCGCCATCACTTCACGAAGTACCAGCATGCCCAGCGCCACGTTTACGAGCGGCGTTAAAAAATAGCCTAAACTGGCCTGCAAGACTTGCTGGGTTTCCACCGCGTAAATGTACATTCCCCAGTTGAAGGCAATAAGTAGGGCGCAGGCGAGAACGCGGCCGAGACGCTGGGGTTCCACCAGGGCCGCAACGACGGGTGGCCAGCGACGCAGCAGGGTAATAAGACCCACCAAGAACAGGCACGACCACAGGATGCGATGAATCAATATCTCGACCGCTGGAACGCCATCAAACAGCGCAAAAAAAAGCGGGAAGCATCCCCACATGGTATAGGCCGTCAAGCCGAAGGTGACCCCTTTGACGGCTTCGGGATCGCGTGGTGGAGTGGGAAGCATAGCAGCCTCATTATTTAAAAATGCTAATCTAACACAAACGCGACAACGTGAGCGTCGGAGAGGAGTGATTCAATGAGCCAACTTAGAACCAGCCTGGTGCAATGCGATCTGCGTTGGGAAAACCCGGAAGCCAACCACGCCCACCTTGATCAACTGCTGGGTGATCTTGATAACCGGGAGACAGACCTGATTGTGCTGCCCGAAATGTTTGCCACCGGGTTTACCATGAACTCCCGTGAGATGGCTCAACCGATGGAGGAAAGCCAAAGTGTTGCCTGGATGAAGGATCAGGCAAGATCACGTCAGTGCGTCATGACCGGTAGTGTGGCGATCCAGCAAGCGGGTGAGTTCTACAACCGGTTAATCTGGGCCATGCCGGATGGACAGCTGACCTACTACGATAAGCGACACTTATTCCGCATGGCCGGTGAGCATGAGCGATACGACATGGGGGAGGGTCGCAAAATTGTCGAATTGAACGGTTTTAAAATACTGCTTACGGTCTGCTACGACTTGAGATTTCCGGTTTGGCTTCGCCAGCAACCGACACAAGGCGAGCATTTCGAGTATGATGCGCTGCTGTGCGTGGCCAACTGGCCCGCACCTCGCCGTCAACCCTGGCGTACCTTGCTGCAGGCCCGGGCGATTGAAAACCTGACCTACGTGATTGGTGTTAATCGCGTGGGCGAAGATGCCAAAGGCCTGGCTTACAGTGGTGACTCCATGCTGGTTGATTTTAAAGGCGAGCCACTTATCGACCATTCAGCGCATACGCCGTTTGTGGAAACGGGATGCCTCAATAAAACGGATCTAGATGCTTTTCGAGAAAAATTTCCTGCCTGGCAAGATGCCGATCGCTTTTCATTACTGCCAGGAGTCGGCCAATAATGCGTCTTGACCGCTTTTTAAGTGAAACGACCCCATTAACGCGCAGCCTGGCAAAGCGCGCGCTTAAAAACGGTGAGGTCACCTTGAACGGCGAGCCGATCAAGCAGGCAGCGAAACACATTGATACGCAAGAAGAAGTTGTGGTGCTTAACGGCGCGCGTCTGGCGTTGGTGGGGCTGCGTTATATCATGCTGCACAAACCAGCCGACGTTGAGTGTACCGCTAGGCGCGGGCTCTACCCGCGGGTTATCGACCTGATTGACGTGCCCAAAGCGGATCGTTTACAACCGGTCGGGCGCCTGGATGTTGATACCACTGGCCTGTTGCTGCTTACCGATGATGGCCAATGGTCGCACCGTGTAACGTCACCACGCCATCGCTGCGCTAAGGTGTATATCGCCGAGCTTGCCGAACCGATGGAAGGCGATGTGGCGGAGTGGGCCATCAATCAGGTAGCAGACGGCATCATGCTCGACGGCGAAGAAACGCCGACCCAGCCAGCAACGCTGAGGTTTATATCACCGCGCCAAGCCGAATTGACCATCACGGAAGGCCGTTATCACCAGGTTAAGCGCATGTTTGTGGCCCTTGGTAACCATGTTGAGACACTTCATCGTCGTTCCATCGGCGATGTAGTCCTGACCGATGATTTAGCCCCAGGGGAATGGCGCGAGCTGACCGCCGCGGAAATCGCCAGCTTTTAAGTTACCCATAACGTGACCCCTGGGCTTGCTGACATCCAGTTTAGTTCAGGGGCTTTTCAATACCTCTATATTTTTATACCGTTATCTCATTTCATAATCCAACAAAATAAAAATTCCGAGCGACCGAGAAATCGCAAAAGGGTTAGCCCGAAAATTCTTTCAAATAGGCCGCTGCAATCAGGGACTGAGTGTAAGGATGCTGAGGGGAAGCCAGCACGTCTAGGCAGGGGCCTTGCTCAACGACGTCGCCGTCCTTGAGGACCATGATGCGGTGAGCCATGGCACGTACGACGGCTAAATCATGGCTGATAAACAGATAACTTAGCTGACGCCGCGCCTGAAGATCACGCAGCAGTGTCACCAGTTGTTTTTGTACAGTGCGATCAAGCGCTGATGTCGGCTCGTCCAGCACAAGCAGCTCAGGCTCTAGAATAATGGCCCGCGCGACGGCAATCCGCTGGCGCTGACCGCCGGAAAATTCGTGCGGGTAGCGCGCCGCACAGCTTTCAGGCAGGCCGACTTCTCTCAGCGTTTGATGGACACGCTCTGTGACGTCCGTCTCGGACAGGTGAGGGTAGTGAAAGCGCAAACCTTCACTGACGATATCGAATACTGGCATGCGCGGTGATAATGCCCCGTAAGGATCCTGGAACACCATCTGTAACCGGTGTCGTTGGCGGCGTAAGTCGTCACCGGTCAGCTTGCTCAGAGGGGCATCGCCCAGGGTGATATCGCCTTGGCTACTCACCATTCGCATGATGGCCGAGGCGAGGGTAGTTTTACCCGAACCTGATTCACCCACAATACCCAGGGTCTCACCCGGTGCGATGGTCAAGTCAGTAGCCTTGACCGCTTCAAAGGCAGGTGGCTGACGCTTGAATAATCCGGGTTTAGGTCGTTTAAAGCTTACGCTCAACTGTTTGACGGTCAGCAAAGGTGGTCGCTCAGCAACTGGCGCTGGCCTGCCCTCAGGCTCGGCGGCGAGCAGGCGCTGGGTATAATCACTTTGAGGATGCTCAAAAACCTGCTCGACGGGGCCAGCCTCCTGAATTTTACCCTGGTACATGACGCATACACGGTCTGCATGACGGCGGACCAGGTTAAGGTCGTGGCTAATCAGTAGCAGCCCCATGCCCTGCTGGTCGCGCAGTTCTTTCAGCAGCGCCAGAATTTCCTGTTGAACGGTGACATCCAGCGCGGTGGTGGGCTCGTCGGCGATCAACAGCGATGGGTTATTGGCAATGGCCATCGCGATCATTACCCGTTGGCGCTGCCCGCCGGATAGCTGGTGGGGCCACGCGTCGAGCAGTTCCTCGGCGCGCGGCAGTTTGACTTGTTCGAGCAGGATTTTGGCTCTTGCTCGGGCCTCTTTCCCACGCAGCCCCTGGTGCAGGCGGAGGGATTCGCCAATTTGCTTGCCGACCCGGTGCAGCGGGTTGAGCGATGTCATGGGTTCCTGGAAAACCACGCCCACCTTATTGCCGCGCAGGCCATCCCACTCGGCATTGCCAAGCGAGTTAAGTCGCGTACCGTTCAAACGACGCTCACCGCTTACCTTGGCATTGGTTGGCAACAGGTTCATCAACCCCAGGGCAGACACCGACTTACCCGAGCCGGATTCGCCGACAATGGCCAGCGTTTCACCTGCGTGTAGCTCCAAACTCAGTGACTCAACAACGGTACTGCCATCAAAGGCGACGGTCAGGTTGTCGACGCAAAGTAGCGGCTCAGGCATGGGGCGTTTCCTTAGCGGGCGATGGGTGCTGCTGAACGTGGCGGGGATCAAAGGCGTCACGTAGGCCTTCGCCGATAAACACCAGCAGCGAAAGCATAATGGCCAGGGTCATAAACGCGGTAATGCCGAGCCACGGCGCGTGTAGATTGTTTTTGCCCTGGGCAGCAAGTTCGCCTAGCGAAGGCGCTCCAGGGGGCAGCCCAAAACCCAGAAAATCAAGCGCGGTCAAGGTGCTAATCGCCCCGGTAAACAGGAAAGGGATGAATGTCAGAGTGGCGACCATGGCATTGGGTAGCACGTGGCGCCACATGATCAGCCGCGATGGAAGCCCCATGGCCTTGGCTGCGCGAACGTACTCAAGGTTACGCGCACGCAGGAATTCGGCGCGCACAATGTCCACCAGTCCAAGCCAGGAAAACAGCAGCATGATGCCCAGCAGCCACCAAAAGCCCGGCTGCACGAAGCTGGCTAGAATGATCAGCAAAAACAGTACAGGAAGCCCTGACCATATTTCGGTAATGCGCTGGCCGACAAGGTCCGTCTTGCCGCCAAAATAACCTTGCACACCGCCGGCCAGTACGCCCAACACCAACGACCCAGCCGTTAATACCAGGGCAAACGCGACCGAAAGGCGAAAACCGTAAATCACACGCGCAAGCACATCCCGTCCCTGGTCATCGGTGCCCAGCCAATGGCGCCCATCGGGCGGCGCAGGGGACGGGCGGGTCATTTGCATATCCAGTGTTTGGTAAGAAAACGGAATCAGCGGCCATAACGCCCAGCCGTTGTTCTCGATCTGCTGCTGAACAAAAGGATCCAGGTAATCGGTTCGCGTAGGCAAGAAACCGTCAAATTCCGTTTCGGGGTAGTCGACCAGCAGCGGGATGTACCATTGCCCGTCGTACTGCATGATGATCGGTTTGTCGTTGGCGGTCAGCTCGGCAAAAAGGCTCAGAACAAACACCACACCAAACACCCATAGCGATACCCAGGCGCGGCGGTTCGACCTGAAAGCGGCAAAGCGGCGCCGGGTAATGGGTGAAAATCGAGACGTAGAAGCAGTCATGATCACGACTCCCGGGTGGCAAAGTCGATGCGCGGGTCAACCCACACATAGGTTAAATCCGACACCAGTTTGAGCAGCAACCCGATGACCGTATAGAGAAAGAGCGTACCAAAAATAACGGGATAGTCGCGCTGCATGACCGCTTCAAACCCCAGTAGTCCAAGCCCATCAAGAGAGAAAATCACCTCAATCAGTAACGAGCCGGTAAAAAAGATACCAATCAATGCGGAGGGCAGGCCGGCGATAATGATCAGCATGGCATTACGAAAAACATGTCCATAGAGAATGCGCTGCTCATCGGCGCCTTTGGCGCGGGCTGTCAGTACATATTGCTTGTGTATTTCATCCAGAAAGCTGTTTTTGGTCAGCATGGTAAGCGTGGCAAAACTGCCAATCGCCGCGGCCAATACGGGTAGCGTGATGTGCCAGAAATAATCCTTGACCTTCCCCCAGGTGGAAAGTTGCTCGAAGTCGGGGGAGGTGAGCCCTCTAAGTGGAAACCAGTCCAGGTAGGTGCCGCCGGCAAATAGCACAATCAGCAAGATGGCGAATAAAAAACCTGGGATAGCGTAACCGACGATGACCAGCCCGGATGTCCAGACGTCGAATCGTGAGCCATGGCGCAGGGCTTTTCGTATGCCCAGTGGAATCGAGATGAGATAGACCAACAAGGTTGTCCAGAGCCCTAGTGAGATAGACACCGGCAAGCGCTCTATCATCAAATCGATGACCGGTCTGTCGCGAAAAAAACTGGTGCCGAAATCGAGGGTGAGGTAATCCGCCATCATGCCGATGAAGCGTTCATGGGCCGGTTTATCAAAGCCAAACTGCTGTTCCAATTGCTCAATAAAGCGCGGGTCGATGCCCCTGGCGCCGCGTGATTCGTCGTTGACCTGCACATCGGCACCGCCCATATCCAGGCGGGTGCTGGCCATTGCATCGGCGCCTTCAAAGCGCGCCAACATTTGATCGATGGGGCCGCCAGGTGCGGCTTGCACGATAATGAAATTGAGCAGCATAATCCCGATAAGCGTCGGAATCATCAATAACAGTCGGCGTAGGGTGTAACGTGCCACAGAGCTCTCCATGGTTCATCAAGAATAAGCCGGAGTTTTAGCGTCGTGACCGGCGCTGTAAAGCGGCTTCACGTTCGGGAACCACCCACCAAGCGTCTAAATCCATGGCATATTCAGGGAAGGGATCGGGATAACCGAATTTATCCCATATAGCGATCCGCGTCTCACCTGAATGATAGTGGGGAATGACATAAAACCCCCAGCGCATGATCCGATCCAGCGTCTGGGTCAGGGTATTAAGCTCTTCGCGGTCTTCTGCGCGGATGAGTTTTTCGACCAGATCGTCTACAGCAGGGTGGGCAAGGCCCATGCGGTTGCGGCTCTGAGGCGAATCGGCTGCCTCGCTAGTCCAGAAGTCACGCTGCTCATTGCCTGGATTGTTGGATTGGGGAAAGTGGCTAATCACCATATCAAAATCGAAATTGCGCTGGCGATTCAGATATTGATTGATATCAACAATACGCAACGAGGTTTGTACGCCCAAGCGCGCCATATTGCGCAGCATCGGTTGCACCACGCGTTCAAGCCCGGAATCGTAAAGCAACACCTCAAGGCTAAGCGGTTGCTGAGTGTCATGATGAACCAGAACGCCGTCTTCGACGCGATAACCTGCCTCGCGAAGAAGATCCAAGGCAAGACGCAGCCGTTCGCGAAAGTCGTTGGGGTGATCGATGGGCAGTGCGTCGGTAAACAACCGCTCTGACTGGTGGGATTCCATTAGTTCATCGCGGTAAGGTTCGAGTAACGCAAGTGCACCATCGCTTGGGCGGCCCTTGGCTTCCATTTCGGAATTTTGAAAGAAGCTTTCCGTGCGTCGGTAGGTATCGTAAAAAATATTGGTGTTCAGCCATGGAAAGTCAAAGGTCAGGCTCAGCGCTTCCCGCACGCGCGGATCCTGAAATTTTTCCTTGCGCAGATTGAACACAAACGCCTGCATCATGGAGGGGTTAACATCGGGAACCGTGATGCGTTTGACTAACCCTTCCTCATAGGCGGGAAAGTCGTAGCCAATCGCCCAGGTGGCGGCGCGCGCATCAGTTCGAAAATCCGTCAGCCCGGCTTTGAATGCTTCCCAGGCAATATCGCGATCCCGGTAATAATCGTAGATTACCTGGTCGATGTTGTAGCGTCCCACGTTGACCGGCAGGTCTTTTGCCCAATACTGGTCGTCGCGCTGATAGGTAATTCGTCGCCCAGGATCCACCTCGCCTATTTTATACGGGCCAGACCCGGGATGCGCCGCCAATGATGGGGCGGTGAAATCATGCTCTTCCCAGTAATGTTTCGGCAAAACGGGGAACTGGGCGACGATGAGCGGCAGCTCGCGCGATTCGCTGTCGCTGAGAGTGAAACGTACCAAGTGGTCATTCAGGGCAACGGCTTGTTCAACCCCTGCATAGTAGCTGCTGTAGAAAGGGTTGCCTTCGTCGCGCAGCAGGTTCAGCGAAAAGACAACGTCTTCAGCCGTAACCGGTTCACCGTCCTGAAAACGGGCTTCAGGGCGAAGGTCGAATTCAATCCATTCACGATCGGGGTCCAGGCGTACCCCTTCCGCCAGCAAGCCATAGAGGCTGAAAGGCTCATTTGGGTTACTCGCCATCAAGGTATCGTAGATCTGCAATATCCCCGTTGCCGGCGTGCCTCGAACAATAAAAGGATTGGTTGAGTCGAAGCTGCTCCCCACGGCCGTATGCTTGATACTTCCACCTTTAGGGGCGTCGGGATTTACGTGGGAGAAATGCGGGAAATCCTCAGCAAGGGCGGGGGCGTCGTAAAGCGACATCGCATGCTGAGTTTCGATAGGGGCCGAGCCATCCGTGGCGGTCGACTGTGTTATGTGGGCATCGCTACTGGCATAGGTAGTTGTTGCCAATAGCAATGACATAAGCAGCGCGTTACGGGTAAGGCACAAAATAGGACGCACAATAACGCCACAGCGCATGGGGCAATTTCCCTATCAATGAGGCAATGAGTCTCAACATTCTGAAGGTATCAGGAGTCTGAAAGTGTCAGGAGTTGGCCCGCTTGTAAAGCATCGGGACGTTCAATCTCATTTAACCGCATCAACTCTTGAGCGCTAAGATTATAGCGACTCGCAATCGCTGACAGGCTATCACCACTTTCAACGCGGTAAGTATCCGGCGAATTGGTGCTCGCAACGGCCTGACGATCCGTGCCACCAGCTGACAGTTCAGCCAAGACGTCATGGTCAACGTTTTCCGGAACCAGCAGTGTTTGGGCACTTGACGGGTTGAGCGCACCGTTTAAAAGACCTGGATTGAGCTCAGCCAGCGCTGATTTATCGACCCGGAGTAGCTGTGATGCTTCAGATAAAGTGACCGAATGCTCAAGCTTGACTTTGGCAAAGGCCGGATCTGTATGAATATCGGGCAAGCTTATGTCGTAGCGTTCCGGATCGTCAATGATCGTGGCAATAGCAAGCAGCTTGGGCAGATACTGCATGGTTTCCTGAGGGAGGCTCAGGTCCCAGTATTCACCTCCCAGGCCTTGGTTTTCAGCGTGCTGTTTGGCTTTATTGACCGTGCCGGCCCCGGCATTGTAGGCGGCAAGAGAAAGTTGCAAGTCGCCTTCGTACCACTGGTCGGCCTGCGTTTCGAGGTAGTCTAATGCAGCGTTGGTCGAAGTGACGACGTCGAGCCTGCCGTCGTAGCTGCCATTGCGAACCAGCCCTAAAGCGTCACCGGTGCCAGGCATGAACTGCCATAGACCCGCAGCCCCCCGGTGACTTCGCGCACTTGGGTCGAAAGAGCTTTCAACAAAAGGGATAAGCGCCATTTCACCAGGCAGGTTACGCTCGCTGATTTGCTGAGTGATCCAGGCAAGCCAAGGGCTGGCACGTTCGGTGATCTCTGCAATGTTTTCAGGGCTTGAGCGGTAGTGATCTATCCATTTATCGACGCGCGCTTGAGCCTTATCAGACAGTGGCTGTTCGCGCCAGTGAAAGCTCTCGCGGAGTTTGCTCCAGGCGTCTTGCGGTTCCAGCATCAGCTCTTCCCAAAAATGCACATGGGTAACATCAGGATGACTGGACGACGAGGTTTCTTGGGAGCTGGCGTCCGATTGTGGAGAAGGCTCGTATTGAGTGGCTGATGCCTGGGAATTAGCGGCAGCCGACAGTAGTAGGCTCATAATTACCGTACTGCCGGCGCTCAATAAAAGGCGTTGGCGAATCGTGCGATAGGTCATAATAGTTTACGTCGTTGCGATAGCGTTTAGAAACGGTTCTTCCACTCACGCAGAGTGGCGAACGTTGCGAGATCATTATCAATCGCACCTTGTTGGCTTGCGGCGTTGCGGACACTTTCAGTATCGACCTTCGCGGGCAAAGCGCAGATTGGCCAACGTATATTCGTGTGCGGCGAACACAAAGGTGTCTTCGGGCAGGTCGGCAAAGCGGGTCAAGGCTTTGTGCATCTGTTCAGGGGTGCCCTCGAAAAGGCGACCGCAGCCAGCGCAAAACAAGGTGTCGCCACAAAACAGCAGCGGGGGAATCCCTGGTGTAAAATAGCTGATATGGTCGAGCGTATGCCCGGGCGTTTCGATGACCTCGAATAATCGCCCCATGACACGAATTTCATCGCCATCACCTACCCGCTCGTCAATGCCTTCGATAGAGGGGTTGGCCGGGCCTATTACTCGAGGGGCATAGCGCTTGATCAATTCCCCGAGCCCGTCGGTGTGATCAGGATGATGATGGGTAATCAGGACAGTGCCTAGCGACAGTGACTCGCGTTCAAGGAACTCGATAACCGGTAACGCTTCACCTGGGTCCACCACGCACACTTCTTGACTGGTGTCCTGTCGGAGCAGCCAAATATAGTTGTCGCTTAAGGCGGGAATCGGTGTCACGCTCAGCATAGGCGAGATCCTTTGATGATGGATTAGCGCTAATAATTAACAGCGCACTCATGATGCGTGTAAGACGTCAAAAAGCCGTTACTGTGGAGGGTTGAGCGGTACATGTCAAATTCAACGGCGGCAGAAACACTCGCTCACAGGCTACTAATGAGCCGCGCCTACTGGGCGTCAGAGGCAGGTAAATCATTGTGGGATTCCCAGCGCGCTTGCTTGGGACCTCTGGTTGACTCCCGCACCGGCGGTCACAGCCTAGAGATAGGGATGGGGCCAGCACTGATGCCGATGTCGGAAATTACTCACCGTCTACAGTGGGCGCCTACGCGTACGAGCATTTCCAACGAGCAGACGCTGATTTGCCCGCTTGACAGGTTGGCACTGCCTGACAGCTGCCTGGATGTGGTAGTACTTCACCATTGGCTTGAGCATTTTCCAGATGCCCATCATGCGCTACAAGAAGCCGCACGCGTCACCTCTGATAGTGGCCTGCTGGTGTTGTTCGGATTTAATCCCTTGGGCATCAGCGGTGTGGTCAAACAGTGGCGCAAGCGTCAGGGCCAATACCCCTGGAACGGACAGTGGCGCACGGCTAGCCGAATGGGTGACTGGCTGGCGTTTGTCGACTTTGAGGTCGAACGAGTAGACTACTGCTGCTTCAGAAGTTGGCCGGGTAGTCGCTGCGTCGAACACTGGGAATCACTAGGCCGGCGTTATAATTGCCCCTTGGGAGAAAGCTACATGGTGCTGGCCAAACGCCGCCAGCGTCATGCACATAGCCGTTAAGCAGCCATTATACGATTAACCGCAAGGGCTGAACGAGCCGCGATATCATTGATTTAAGGATGCACAACGTGACTGAGACTGACCGGTTACCCCAAGTAACCGTGTATACCGATGGAGCATGCCGTGGTAATCCCGGTCCCGGCGGATGGGGCGTTGTGCTCGCAAGCGGGCAGCATCAGAAAACCCTGTATGGATACGAAGCACAAACGACCAATAACCGAATGGAGTTAATGGCCGCCATCATGGCGCTACGTACATTGAACACCCCATGCCAAGTAGCAATTTGGACGGATTCCCAATATGTTCGTCAGGGCATTACGCAATGGATTCATAACTGGCGTAAACGTCAATGGAAAACCGCTGCCAAGCAGCCGGTTAAAAATGCCGAGTTGTGGAAGCAGCTAGATGCCGAGGCCCAGCGCCATCAGGTCGAGTGGCACTGGGTAAAAGGCCATAGCGGACACCCCGGCAATGAACGGGCCGATGCCCTTGCCAACCAGGCAATCGATGAAGCTGTACAAAACGCATAGGAGACCATGATGCGCCAAGTCATTCTGGATACGGAAACCACGGGCATTGATCCTAGAGAAGGTCACCGGATGGTGGAAATCGGCGCTGTGGAAATGGTCAATCGGCGCTTTACCGGCCGCACCTACCATCAATATATCAATCCAGAGCGCCACATCGATGCTGAGGTGGTCGCGGTTCACGGTATTGATGATGCTAAAGTTGCCAATGAACCGGTGTTTGCTCAGGTTGCCGACGATTTCTGGGCCTTTATCGAAGGGGCAGAGCTGGTCATCCACAACGCGCCCTTCGATGTGGGATTTATTGACCACGAATTGAAGATGCTGAAGGGCCGTGGGCAGCCGCTAGGCCCTGTGGGCGATCATTGCCGCATTCTCGACACCCTGTTGATGGCCCGAAAGATGCACCCCGGCCAGCGCAACAGCCTTGATGCGCTGTGCAAGCGGTACGATATCGATAACGGCCATCGTGTGCTGCACGGCGCCTTGCTAGATGCCGAGATATTGGCAGACGTCTATC
>JAIVHM010000017.1 GCA_020201095.1 Halomonas sp.
GGTGCTGCGGGGGCCAACAAGACCTGCTTGTTCATAAACAGCCAGGTAGTCACGACTGCCGGGGAACAGTTCTGCCACCCAGTCTAACTCCCCGCTGTTTTCTGCCAGATGCGTTTGTAACCAGAGGCTCGGGTCATTGCGCAGAAGAGCACCTGCCGCATCCATTTGCGTTTTGGTCGACGTAGGCGCAAAGCGTGGGGTAACGCTATACCCCAACCGCTGCTGGCCGTGCCAGTCTTCAATCAGTCGCTCGCTATCGGCAATACCCGTCGTGCCATCCATAAGCGCCTGTGGCGCGTTACGATCCATCAATACCTTGCCGGCCAGCATCCGCAGTTGACGTTTTTGGCAGGCGCTGAAGAAAGCATCAACGGAGCCAGGGTGGCTAGAGCCAAATACTTGAGCGGTGGTCGTACCCGCACGCAGCATTTCATCTAGGAAGGCATTTGATAAAGCCTCGGCGTGCGCATGATTGGCGAAGCGGCATTCCTCAGGGAAGGTATAGTCGTTGAGCCAATCAAGCAGTTGCCGACCATAAGAGGCCATTATATCCAGTTGGACATAGTGAACGTGGGAATCGATAAACCCAGGCATTATAAGTTTGTCGCGGTAGTCGAGAACGTCACAGCTTTCAGGGAGTGAGGACGAGAGTTCCGAAAAATGGCCGACGGCATGAATATGTGGACCTTTTAACCAGAGTAAGCCGTCACCATAATGCTCTAAACTGCCCGGCTCAGGCATATCGCCATCGCAAGGTTCGCGGGCAAAACTAATCAATTCGGCACGAATAAACGTATCGGTAGTAGAATTCATATCAACTCTGGGTCGTTTTTGACTCGTCAACTAAAGCACGTACAGCATTAGGCTCAAGGCCGCGTGTTTCTGGTGAGATGGGTTTGTCGGTTAGCCACATCAGTTCGGTGACCACCGTCAAGGCAATGGCATAGGGAGTCTTATTCTTGAGCTTGGTAGAGTGGATGCGTCCAATGGGGCTTCGCACACGCTCAATTTTCTCAGCGTCGTGGCCTTCTCGCTGTAGATGTCCCTGGAAGCTTGACCATTTGCTGTCGCTGCCAATTAGCCCGATGGATGCCACATCATCCCGCTCAATGAGATCTGCAATCAGGGCATAATCCTGATCGTGGCTGTGGGTTAGTACTAGCGCATGTGTTTGCGGTGGTAATTCTGTGACCGTCCGATGGACATCGCCAAGCGTACGACAGCTAAGTCGTGATTGCTGTTGCGTCTGCTCACTGAATATATCGCTTCGGCTATCGTACCAGTGCAATTGCCAAGGTAGCGGTGCACTTAATTTAACGATTTCTCGGCCTACATGGCCCGCACCAAATAGTGCGACATGGGCTTCTGCACCTGGAAAGGCTTCCAGCAGGATATTGATGAAGCCGCCGCAGCACTGGCCGCTGCGACCACCCAGAGAAAAAGCTTCCAGGTGAAAGCCGTAGTGCTGCTGCTGTAATAAGTCGCGCGCAGCGCTGATCGTCTGCCACTCGAAAGTACCGCCACCTAGCGTATCGAAGATAGCATCGTCAGTAATCACCATCCGCGCACCGGGCTCGCGGGGTGTCGAGCCTGCGCTGGTCACCTGCGTGGCTAGTACATGGGGGATGCCGTCGCGCTGTAAACGGTGCAGTGCCGCATGCCAGGCTTCTGAATCGGGCAGGCTCATAGCGCTTTCTGCCTAATAGCATTGGCCGCCAACATGACCCGTTCAGGCGTTGCCGGGGTGTCTAGGTGCGGTGATACCTGATAGCCCGTTAGGCTTGAGAGAGCATCCCGCAGGGCTGACCATGCGCAAATCCCCAGCATGAAGGGCGGCTCGCCGACGGCTTTGGAGCGGTAAAGGCTCGCCATGGAGTTGGGATGGCCTTCCAACAGGTCAACATTAAAAACCGGTGGCAGGTCACCGAAAGTGGGAATTTTATAGGTCGCTGGCCCATCGCTGATCAACATGCCGTTATCATTCCATTTGAGCTCTTCGCCTGTGAGCCATCCAAGGCCCTGTATAAAACCACCTTCCACCTGGCCCATGTCGATGGCAGGATTAAGCGAATCACCTACATCGTGGAGAATATCGACTCGCTCAACCTGATATTCCCCTGTCAGTGTATCAACGCTGACTTCGCCAACCGCTGCGCCAAAGGCATAGTAATAGAAAGGGCGACCCTGGCCGGTGGCTCGGTTGTAATAAATCAGCGGTGTGGCATAAAAGCCTTTTTCCGACAGCGAGATACGATTGAGGTAAGCAGTCTGGACGAGCTCGCCCCAGGGGATGCGGCGCTCACTCTCGCCGATACCGGCAATCAGCATACCGTCTTCCAGGCGCATGCCTTCACGATCCAGGCCCTCTAAATAGTGCTCGGCGGCAAAATCGAACAGTCGCTCGCGGAGCTTGCTGGCGGCGTCCCGCGCCGCCATGCCGTTCAGGTCGGCGCCGCTGGAGGCGGCGGTGGGCGATGTATTGGGTACCTTGTCTGTGCGGGTGGCACTGATGCGTACGCTTTCCAGATCGAGCCCCAGTTCTCGAGCCAACCAGGGTGTGAAGCAATTGCGTCTGATCGACCTGCTGGCCATAGTGGGTAATGTCGCGCCCCTGGCGATAGAAGTTGCGTTTCCGGATGGTCAGTGGGTCTTCGCCGATCCGGCGGGCGATGTCATCCATTGCGGCCTCAATGATCATCATTCCCTGCGGCCCACCAAAACCTCGAAAAGCCGTGTTTGAGGCAGTATGGGTCTTGGCGCGATGCCCTGTAATGCGCGCATTGCCTAGCGAGTAGGCGTTATCGGCATGAAACATGGCACGATCGACAATCGCGTCGGAGAGATCAGGCGAGTAGCCACAGTCGCCAATCAAGGTAATCTCGCCACCTTCGATGACGCCCTGCTGATCAATCGCCAACTGATAGCGATTATGAAAGGGATGGCGTTTACCCGTTGCGCGCGTATCTTCGCTGCGTGGCAAGCGTAAGCGGGTGGCTTTGCCCGTTCGGCGGGCGAACAGCGCCGCCATGCCGTTCAGGTCGGCGCCGCTGGAGGCGGCGGTGGGCGATGTATTGGGTACCTTGTCTGTGCGGGTGGCACTGATGCGTACGCTTTCCAGATCGAGCCCCAGTTCTCGAGCCAACCGCGCTCTTGAACGTGGGTTGGGCGAACAAACTCTTCACGCTCGGTCGCCGCGACAGGATCAAGGCTGGCGGGTTGTTCATCGATTTCCAGCTTGGCAAGTTTCACGGCCCGACGCGCGGCCTGTAAGGTTGTCGCGGCCACTGCAAAGAGGCACTGACCTGCATAGCTGATTTCCTGGTCCACGAAGATAGGGTCACCCGGGAATACCGGGCCGATGTCAGTATGCCCCGGCACATCATTAAACGTTATAACATCGATAACTCCTGGTGCTTGCCTGACCGCCTCAAGGTCGAGCTTGGTCAAGGTGCCATGGGCGACTGGCGATAAACCCAGCGCAACGTGCAGGGCATCTGCCGGCGTTTTTATATCGTCAATATAAGCCGCTTTACCCGTGACATGCTTTTGAGCACTTTCGTGAAAGCTTGCACTGCCCGCCTGGCGTTGACTCTGGCTATCGACCGTATGGCGAGCAAGTGGGCCGGAGCCTTGAAGTTGGTCATGCAATTCACGGCGGGCACGGCGACTGTCAGTATCGAGTTTAGTGAGCGTACGCATGGAGCATCACCTCCTGGTTGGGCGCGCAAAGCGTCAGGTATAGGCGCTCTAGCAGATTGCGAGCGGCTTGCTGGCGATAAAGCTGGCTACCCCGCACATCGCTCATGGGCGTGAATTCGTCGTCAAGCGCCTGCTGTGCGGCTTGGAAGCTAGTTTTCGACAGTGGTTGGCCCTCAAGTGCTTTCTCGGTAGCGAGTGCTCGTTTAGGAGTCGCGGCCATGCCACCAAACGCGATGCGCACGTCGCGCATGACACCGGCTTCGAGGTGGTAGCAAAAAGCGCCCAACACCGCTGATATGTCATCTTCTCGCCGTTTGGACAGCTTCCAGACCCGCAGCGTGGCGGTATCAGTCAGTTTGGGAACAAACACCCGGCTGATCACTTCATCGGCTGCCAGTGCGGTTTTTTTATAATCGATAAAAAAAGTACTCAAAGGAATTTGCCGCGAGCCGTCAGCATTTGCCAGTTCTACCCAGGCATCAAGTGCCAGCAAAACGGGTGGCGTATCACCAATGGGAGACGCGTTGACGATATTACCGGTGTAGGTGACGCCAGCGCCGATCCACCAGCCTGATTGTTCCTGAAAAGTGGCTTCCTCAATCTGGCGGAGCTCGTTAACCCTGGAAACATCAATAAGTTGATCCAGTTCGACTAGGCGCTGAGTGTTTTCCAACCATAAATCCGTTGCGCCGGCGACGAGGCGTGCATTGGGGTATCGGCGGCGCACTCTGGTTAGTTCATCCTGGGTGGTTGGCTGGGCAAACAGCGATGCGTTTTCTTCTACCCGCTCAGGGTCGGGCGCTGATACAGCTGGCAGTGAGGCGTCAAACCATTGGGGGGCCTGCCAGGGCAATGATTGCATGCTCAAGGCCGCATCACGAATAGGGCGATAGCCGGTACAGCGGCACAAATTGCCACCTAACACGGCTTCTAGGCGTTCCGGGGTCAAGGGGGTAGGGCAGCGTTGCTGAGTGGTATGCAGCGTAAACAGCGACATGACGATACCCGGCGTACAAAAGCCGCACTGACTGCCATGACATTCAACCATGGCCTGTTGCGCCGGGTGGAGCTGATTGCCTTGGGCCAAGCCTTCAATAGTGACCAGATGGCGACAGTTAAGTTGGTGTGCTGGCGTGATGCAGGCATTGATGCTTTGAAAGCACGCTTCAACGTCACTCGGGTTGCGAATGGCGACTGTACAGGCGCCACAATCGCCGGATGCGCACCCTTCTTTAGTGCCTGTCATCCCCAAATGGTCGCGTAATAGCGTTAAAATGCTCGTGTCCGGTGGCACGTCGCATTGCTTGGGGGTGCCATTGAGCAAAAACTCAATCGTCGCCATACCAAACTCCATCTTAATTGTTTTGACCGATCGGTCAATATCGTTTGAGCTTGAGACAAAATAGACGGTTATGCAAGGCTTCGATTGTTGCACTGATAAGGTGCGAGGAACCGGATTACGCGGGGCTTTGGAGCACGTTATGTGAAGCGCCGTTATCTTGCATACTCATCTATCCAGCACCTGATAAAGGAACTCAGTGAATGACGGCTGAAACAGCACACCAGGATAACGTCGGTCGAGACCAGGTCGAACGCTGCATTTTGCGTGCGGCCGAACAGGTGTTTTCGCAGTATGGTTACCGGGGCGCGAGCCTCCAGGCGATTGCCGACCAAGCTGGGCTGCCCAAAGCGAATATTCTGTATTACATGGGTAGCAAGCAGGCGCTGTATATCCGGTTGCTCAATCGCATGATGAGCCGATGGAATGCGGTGCTTGAAGAAATCACGCCAGAAAGCGACCCGGGGCGTGTGCTCTGCGAATTTATTCGCACCAAGATAGTGCTTGGTCAGCGTTATCCCGAGGGCTCAAAACTGTTTGCCGCTGAAATTTTAGCGGGTGCCCCTTTTCTCAATAAATATCTGTCCGGTGAACTACGCGATTGGGTCGCTTCTCGAGCAGCCATCATTCGTCAGTGGTCGAATCAGGGCAAAATGGACGATCTGGACCCCCACTTGCTGATTTTCCTCATTTGGTCCGCGACTCAGCATTATTCTGAATATAGTGCCCAGGTCACTGGGATTCTAGGTAAAGAGGCACTTGATGAAGAAGATTTGGAGTCGATTTGCCAATTTCTTGAGCAAGTCATCCTGAAAGGCTGTGGTGTTCAGCGCCCCGATGCATCTCTCGCAACGCCGCGGTGATTGGTTATGTCCACGCTACCCATTGAGCCGCATTTAGCCTCCCTGCAAGAAACCCTAGATAGCCATAATCGACTTATTTTGGTCGCCCAGCCTGGGGCGGGGAAGACCACGCGGGTGCCCCTGACGCTTTTGAATAGCCATTGGGCGCAAGGCAAAACGTTATTGCTTCTGGAGCCGCGGCGGGTCGCGGCTCGGTTAGCGGCAAATTTCATGGCCCAGCAACTTAATGAGTCTGTAGGCCATACGGTTGGCTATCGAATGCGGGGCGACAGTCAGGTAAGCCGATATACCCGTCTGGAGGTTGTCACCCAAGGGGTGCTGACCCGTATGCTGCAGGATGATCCGCTGCTTGAGGGAATAGGCGGCATCATCTTCGATGAGTTTCATGAACGCAGCATCGAGGCTGACCTGGGGTTGGCGCTGGCCTTGGATGTGCAGCAAAGCATTCGCGACGATTTACGTCTCATTGTGATGTCCGCCACTATCGATGTGGCAGCGTTACAAAAAGTGCTTGGGCAACAGACCCCGGTGATTGAAAGCACGGGGCGCCAGTACCCGGTTGAAACAATTTATCGGCCGGTAGCGCGTGAAACCACTCTGGAGACACGTGTCTGTGAGGCTGTCAGCGACGCCCTCAATCGATCGGGCACGCGTGATATTCTGGTCATTCTGCCGGGCGTGGCCGAGATAAACCGGCTGGTGAAGAAGCTGGAAGATAGTTCGCTTAATATCGAAGTACGCGCGTTGCATGGTCGCATGTCAGTAGAAGCGCAGCAGGCGGCCCTGCAGCAAAATGCTTCGCGTCCACGGGTCATCGTATCGACGGCTATCGCGGAATCCAGCGTGACGGTGGATGGCGTGAATGTGGTGATCGACTCTGGTTTAGAGCGGGTTCCGCTATTCCAACCTCGTTTGGGGCTCACGCAACTGACCACCCGGTGGGTGAATAGAGCCAGCGCCGATCAACGGCGTGGTCGCGCAGGTCGGCAATGTCCCGGGCTATGTTTCCGGTTATGGTCTCAAGAGCAGCCGCTTGTACCCTTCGGTGAGTCTGAAATTCAGCAGGCTGATCTCTCGAAACTGGCGCTTGAACTGGCTTCCTGGGGCGTGCAATCCCCTGACGATCTGACGTGGATGACCTCACCGCCCAGCGGCGCCTGGCAGAGTGGTAAAGCGCTTCTGAATAAGCTTGGCATCATTGATCGAACCGGCATGCTGACCCCGTTAGGTGAACAATGTGCGCGTTGGCCGGTAGCCCCAAGGCTTGCCGCGATGCTGGTGAAATCAGCCGACATCAACGCGACGGCGTTGGCCTGTGGGCTAGCTGCGCTCCTTGAAAGCAGGGATCGTATCAACGGCTCGCTTCGCGATGCACTGGATCAGCGTTTTTCTCAACCTACGCGGTTTCCCCAGTGGCAGCACGAGGCCAAGCGGTTGGCACGGAGTGCCCAAGCCAATTTCCCAGGCAGGATTGACGACGCATTGTTAGGTGCGCTGGTGGCACTGGCGTATCCAGAGCGTATTGGTCAGTGCATCAGCCCAGGTCGATTCAAGCTTGCCAATGGTAAAACGGCCACCTTGCCGATCAGCCATCCGCTTGCCAGTGAGCCTTATCTGGTTGCCGTCAACGTTGAGAGTGCGACAAGCGAGGCGACGATATATGTAGCGGAATCTCTTCCGCTAGACACCCTTATCCGTCTTTATCCGGCCACCCAGCAGTGGGTCAATCGCATCAGTTGGTCAGACGCCCAAGGAAGACTGATTGGAGAAAGGGTTCAGTGTCACGGTGAGCTGGTGTTAGCCACTTCCGCGCTTGGCAAGCTGCCCGAGGAAGACGTCATCGCTGCGCTGTTGAACGCTTTGGAGCAGCGCCCTGACGTAATCTTTAATTCACGTGTTCAGCAGCTCCAGGGCCGTATGGCGATGCTGCATGAATCCTTTGAGGGTCAATGGCCAGATTGGTCGGATAAGACGTTGATAACACGGCTTTAAACCTGGCTTGCCCCTTACATGATCGGGGTGACACGCATGAGCCAGTTGGAAAAAATGCCTTTCGAGACGTACCTGCTGGCATCTCTGGATTGGGATCAGCAAACACAGTTCGAGCGCTTGGCACCCACTGTGTTGAGCGTACCAAGCGGGCGACAAATCGGGCTTGACTATACGCCCTGCCTACAAGGTAGACCACCGGTGCTGGCGCTTAAGCTTCAAGAGGCGTTTGGCTGGCAAGAGACGCCAAGGATTGCCGATGGCCGCGTCGCCGTGATGATTCATCTGCTATCACCGGCGAGGCGCCCCCTTCAGATTACCCAGGATCTGCGCAGCTTCTGGGCGAATGTCTATCCTGATGTACGTAAAGAAATGCGTGGGCGCTATCCAAAGCACCCTTGGCCAGAAAACCCTCTTTCTGAGCCTGCCACTGACAAAACTACCAAGCGCAAGTAGACGAAGTTTTCTTATTTGGCCCAGCGAGTCTCAAGCGTCTGTCGGTTCATTATTCGGGAATCTCACCAGGTTTGCGGTAACGCACCCCTTGGGCGCGGCGTTCCTCTTCGGTCAGCCTTTCATCTTCTGCAGGTACGCCCAACACTGTTTCTTTTGACCCGTCTTCCCAGGTGTAAGTGGTACAGCCGGGTAACAGCGTTACCAGCAGGCACAATGCCGTGGCCAGAGTGAATGTTTTCAACAGTCGGGTGTTCATCAGATATCTCCGCAGGGCACATTAAAATTAATACTATCAATCAACTATCGAGGTCGGTAGCAAAAAATTTAAATAAGCTAATGACCAATGCGTCAGTAGCGTTGAATGGCTACCAAGGTAACATGCCGAGCGTGAGCTATCGTTAAAAAAAGTACTATCAAAGTGCATAAAAACAATCGATGGCACTATCGAGGCAGGCGGCAACGAGGTGAGTATGTGGTCGGTAAACAAGTCGGTACTCGCTAACGTTATATCGGCATTCGTCTGTTGCCTACTTCCATACAGGTTGCAGGTTACAGCCACAACAAAAAAAACAAGGGGGCTTCAATGCGCTTATGGTGGCGACCATTAGTGTTCAGTGCAGGAGTGATGAGTAGCAGTGTCTGCTTCGCTCAATCATGGAACATGCCGGTTGGGGTGACCAATGTAAGCCGTGATATTTACGGCTTGCACATGACCATTTTCTGGATATGTGTCGTCATTGGCCTGGTGGTTTTTGGTGCCATGTTTTACTCGCTTTTTCGCTATCGTCATTCAAAAGGCGCAAAAGCCGCGCATTTTCATGAGAATACCAAGGTAGAGATTCTCTGGACGGTGGTGCCCGTGCTTATTCTGGTCGGCATGGCCGTGCCGGCAACGGCCACGCTGAAAAATATGTACGATGCCTCAGATGCTGAACTGGACGTTATGGTAACCGGTCAGCAGTGGCGCTGGCGCTACGAATATCTGGGAGAGGATGTCGCCTTCAATTCCAACCTCAGTACCCCGCGTAGCCAAGTTGGTGGCGAGGAAGAACGAGGAGAAAACTACTTATTAGAAGTTGATGAGCCACTAGTGCTGCCTATCAATCGTAAAATCCGTTTTTTAATGACGTCAGATGACGTTATACATTCCTGGTGGGTGCCCGATCTCGCCGTCAAGCAAGATACGATTCCTGGGTTTATTAATGAAAACTGGGTCAGGATTAATGAACCGGGAATTTATCGTGGTCAATGCGCCGAACTGTGCGGCATTGACCATGGTTTCATGCCGGTAGTGGTTCAGGCCATGGAAGAAGAAGACTTCGAAGACTGGTTCGCAGAACGCAAACAAGCGGCGGAGCAAGAATCTCAGGGAGTCGAGCGTGAATGGGCAATGAACGAATTGATGGAGAGAGGTGAATCTGTCTATGAGTCTATTTGTGCATCGTGCCACCAGTCAGATGGACAGGGTTCTCCACCCGCATTTCCAGCGCTCGCGGGTAATCAACAGCTGATTGACGACCTCGACTGGCACTTGGACAAAGTCATCAATGGTGTTTCGGGTGCTGCCATGCCTGCATTCCGAAATACGCTTAATCCAGTAGAAATTGCTGCAGTGGTTACCTATACGCAAAACGCCTGGGGCAACGATACCCAAGAGCAGGTACAACCCGCGAGCGTTGCAGAACAAACTGAGTGATCGATAAGAACCCGTGCTGCAGGTCAAAGCGAAAATAATAAATTTGGAGACAAATATGGCACCCAGGATACCTCTGCAGTCTACGCTACAGAACAGCGATACAGCTGCGACGGCGGGGGGGGGTGTTGCCCATCACCCGGCCCAACCGGCTGGATGGCGCCGCTGGGTCTTGACGACCAACCATAAAGAGATCGGCACGCTTTATTTGATTTTTTCCTTATCCATGTTTTTTATTGGAGGTATCTTTGCGCTTGTCGTTCGTGCAGAGCTATTTCAACCAGGGTTACAGTTAGTCAACCCTGAGTTTTTTAACCAAATGACCACCATGCATGGCCTTATCATGGTGTTTGCAGCTGTCATGCCTGCCTTTACAGGGCTTGCCAACTGGATGATACCGCTGCAAATTGGCGCGCCTGATATGGCACTGCCGCGCTTGAATAACTTTAGCTTCTGGCTACTGCCTGTCGCGTTCACGTTGCTGCTCTCTACATTGCTGATGCCGGGTGGCGGGCCCAATTTTGGTTGGACGTTTTATGCACCGCTATCGACTACCTACGCGCCCGCATCAACGACTTTTTTTATTCTTGCTCTGCATATTGCAGGCATTAGTTCCATCTTGGGGGCGATTAATATTATCGCGACCATTTTAAATATGCGGGCTCCGGGAATGCGGTTGATGGATATGCCACTATTTGTATGGACGTGGTTAATCACCGCCTTTTTGTTAATTGCCGTCATGCCGGTTTTGGCGGGCGTTATTACCATGATGCTAATGGATATCAATTTTGGCACTAGCTTTTTTGATGCAGGCGGTGGCGGAGACCCGGTACTTTTTCAACACCTCTTCTGGTTTTTTGGTCATCCTGAAGTTTACATCATGATCTTGCCTGCCTTTGGAATTGTGTCGGCAATTATCCCCACTTTTGCTCGAAAACCTCTTTTTGGTTATGCCTCAATGGTTTATGCCACAGCGTCGATTGCACTGCTTTCATTCCTGGTATGGGCGCATCATATGTTTGTGGTGGGCTTGCCATTAGTGGCTGAGTTATTTTTCATGTATTCGACGATGCTGATCGCCGTGCCCACAGGCGTAAAAGTCTTTAATTGGGTGACGACGCTTTTTCGGGGTTCGATAAGTTTTGAGTCTCCCATGCTTTTTGCACTTGCGTTTGTGGTGCTGTTTACCATAGGTGGCTTTTCAGGGCTGATGCTCGCTATTGCCCCAGCCGATTTTCAATATCATGACACGTACTTTGTGGTAGCACATTTTCATTATGTGTTAGTGCCTGGCGCTATTTTTGCCATTATGGCGGGTGTTTATTACTGGTTACCGAAGTGGACAGGACACTATCCAAACGAGACGCTAGCAAAGTGGCATTTCTGGTTTTCCGTGATTGGCGTCAATTTAACGTTCTTCCCGATGCACTTTGCTGGTTTGGCTGGCATGCCAAGACGAATACCTGATTACGCACTTCAGTTTGCCGACTTTAATCTTGTATCCAGTATAGGCGCCTTCTTTTTCGGTGCGTCGCAATTACTTTTCGTACTCGTGATTATTTTATGCGTAAGAGGTGGCAAGCCAGCACCGGCTCGAGCGTGGGAAGGGGCTGTTGATCTAGAATGGACGGTGCCAAGCCCGGCTCCTTTGCATACGTTTGAGACACCGCCAGTATTTCGTCAGATTAAAAATAAGTAATTAAATTAGCTAGATAAAATCTGGAGTGGAATATGCATACTAATCCCCTTGTACGACGTTTTTTGTGAAATAACAGGGATTAATGGAAAAGTCAGTACTTCTGCGCAACAATTTCTTGGTGAAGACGTTGATAGCAGCCGCTATATAACAGTCCAGTTTATTACCCGCACAAGTGCAGGGCTTCCATGGCAGCTTGGTGTTGAACGCCGTCAAGTCCAGGTGCACCCTGGCCAAACGACTGAAATTGACTTTACCTTTTCCAATCGTAGTCAGTCGACTAGTTGGGGGCGGGCAGTCCCCAGCGTTAGCCCATCTGCTGCCTCCGCTCATGTGCGAAAGGTAAGTTGCTTTTGTTTTCAGGAACAGCAGCTTGACGCCAATGAGAATCTTACCATCCCACTTGTTTTTCAACTAGACAACACATTGCCAGAAGATATAGCGACCGTTACATTGGTATATACGCTATATCCTCTGAAGGAAAGCGATGATCGTCCGACAGTGGCGCAATATGTGAATAACAAAAACGGGGAGATTTAAAATGAGTGGCGGAAGTTATTATGTTCCTGCAAAAAGTTACTGGCCGATCCTGGGCTCTTTGGCAACCGGCTTTATGATGGTGGGATTGGGCGCACAGCTTGTTTATGGCAGTACAAGCTTATTTATTGCAATAGGTGTTATCTCCGTTATAGCGGTCATGACGTTCTGGTTTCGCGATGTAATCAATGAGTCGCATCTGGGCCTTTATGATAGTCAGATGTATCGCTCTTTCCGCTGGGGGATGGGCTGGTTCATTTTTTCAGAAGTGATGTTTTTTGCCGCATTTTTTGGCGCTCTATTTTACGTCCGGATGTTTGCCATACCTTGGTTGGGCGGGGAGGGTGCGAAAGGAGTTTCGGCACTTTTATGGCCAGATTTTATTGCCGAATGGCCTTTATTAAGCCCTCCGGATACTTCTGTTTCAGGACCTGACAATGTCTTTAGTCCTTGGCAGTTGCCATTGGTGAATACATTGTTGTTGGTCACCTCCAGTATTACATTGACAATTTCTCATGAAGCACTCAAAGCTGAAAAGCGCAGCGTGTGCAGGAACTGGCTGGCCGGAACGGTGATCCTTGGCTGCTGCTTTATCTTCATTCAAGGTGTCGAGTATTACGAAGCTTATCAGCATTACGGTATTACACTTGAAGCCGGTATTTTTGGCTCTACGTTCTTTATCTTGACCGGGTTTCATGGCGTTCACGTCATTATTGGAACACTGATTCTTATGGTTATGTTAGTGCGTATTATGCGTGGGCACTTTTCGGATACCGAGCACTTTGGTTTCGAAGCATCCTGTTGGTACTGGCATTTTGTTGATTTTGTATGGCTGGGACTGTTTATCTTTGTCTATGTGGTATGAGTGCTTAGGTGAGTTGGCCACTCCAGAATCCATATATAATAAGCAGTAAGAGCAGGGTGGCAAAGCCTATCCGCCACTTTAAAGATGTAAGAAGTCGCTTGGACGAAGAACCGTCGCGCAACAGGTAGCCAGCGCCTACCGCCAAGCTGATCAACATAGCGATAAAAACAATGATAATGAGTGATTTAAGTAGCATGAAAAAGTACTCCTCATGTCGCTGGCGTCTATATGGCTGGTATGCGTTCTGGTTGTCATTGGTGCTGCTAGGCGGTTTTCTCGGTGCATGGCAGTGGGATAGGGCTAATAATAAACAAGCGGCGGCTTTGGCGCGAGCCAATGCGCCTGCGCAGGTTGACCCGCAAACGCTACCTGCCGAAGGGGCTGAGCTCACACTAAACGGTGAGTATATGCCCGAACATACCCTTTTTTTAGATAACCGGATTGTCGATGGACGTTTGGGAGTTGCCGTTCTAACCCCTCTGAAAGATAAGTTTGGTCAGTACTGGTTGATTCAACGTGGCTTTGTTGAAACCGGTACAAGCCGTGATTCTCCAAGTATATCGACACCCCGCGAGCAAGTCTCTTTAACAGGGAAATGGCAGGCTGCGAAGGATGATGGCTTGTTATTTGGACCTAATCTTGAAAAAGAGCGCCTTCAGCAAATTAGTCTGACCCCTTGGCTGGGAGTGATTTCCAATTTTCGTTACCCCGGTTGGGTCCATGCGCAAACCGGCGACGGCGTTTTTTTAGAGTGGTGGCAAGCCAATGTAATGCCTGCGAATCGGCATATTGCTTACGCGCTTCAGTGGTGGGGGCTTGCGCTCGTAGCGCTGATTACTATGTGGGTTGGCAGGCGTTATCTTTACTCGAGTCGAGGGCATCATGAGGGGGGAGATGATGATAGCCATTAACGGAGTCAATCGTCAGCGGATTAAGTTGCTATTAATATTCATCATTTTTTCCGCGCCTATTATCACCGCCTGGGGAATGGTTGAGTGGCGTATCGGTGTTCCCGAGCAGATTACGGCTCACGGCTCACCTGCTAAGCAGCTTCCGCATCTTGAGCACTGGCCAGTTGAATCTTTATCACAGGCTGACGTTGGTGAAGAACAATGGACGTTAGCGTTCGATTGTTCAGTTCAGTGTTCTGAGCGTCGAGATATTCTGTGGCGGATGCATCGTGCACTGGGTCGAGACGCTCATCGTTTGACGCGGCTAAGTATCGGAGGAGAAGGCGAAGCATTGCCAGGTGAGCAACTGGCTCGTTGGAATGAAACCCCTTCCTTTTGGCAAACAAATAGTGCCTGGCTGATTGATCCTCAGGGACGCCCTGCGCTGTCATTCCCTGCTTCTATTCCGGTGGCGAATATCCTCGACGACACTCAGCATTTATTCAAGGTCAACGCCCGGTAGCGTAGTGCATGTGCTTTGCTGTGGAGGAAATTCAATGGTTGATCAACAGCGTATTATTGTCGTCAAGGGGCTGTCGTTTATCGGTATCTTGTTTACCGCTCTGGTGATGTTGGTAGGCGCCTGGACGCGCTTATCTGACGCAGGCCTGGGGTGTCCCGATTGGCCTGGGTGTTACGGGCAATGGGTGGTGCCTACTTCAGATGACGCGGCGGTCAGCTATCCAGGCTTTCCATTGGAAGCATCGAAGGCTTGGCTTGAAATGTTTCACCGGTATGTTGCAACCATGCTCGGTGTGACTGTCATTCTGCTGCTGTGGCTAGGCTGGCCACTAAGGCACGTTAAGCATTACCCATGGCATATTAGCATCATCTTGTTGCTTGCTATTACAGTACAGGGGGCTTTTGGCGCGTTGACCGTCACTCTTAAATTGTGGCCTCAGGTGGTTACGCTGCATTTGCTGGGCGGTATGGGGATTCTTTTGATGTTTGTATTGCTGTATTGCCGTCTGAGAGCATTACAGCAAAATTTTGAACGGTTGCCACGTCGTGTATCGGCATATTGGTGGCTGGCGGCCGTCTTATTATTTTGTCAGATAGCTTTAGGGGGCTGGGTTTCGAGTAACTACGCGGGTATCTCGTGCCAGGGCTTTCCGTCGTGCAATGCACAATGGTGGCCAGAAATGGATATTGGTGAAGGCTTCCACTTGACCCAAACGGTAGGGCCTAATTACTTGCACGGTCAACTCCACGCTGATGCGCGAACCGCGATTCATATGATGCATCGAATGGTAGGCGGCTTGTTGGGAGTGGCGCTAATGGTCTTGTGGTGGCGATACCGTCATGATGGAGCGGCACGTAGCTTGCTTACGGTATTAAAGATCTATTGTCTTCAGGTGACTCTAGGTATCGTCAGTGTTGTTCTGTGGTTACCGCTTTGGCTGGCATTACTGCACACCGCAGGCGCGATGGCGCTGACCGTCAGCTATCTAATTGCCTGGCGGCAGTGGCGATACAATATGGTGAATGAACATGCGTACCAGCGCGATACTTCCCTAGTCGCAAGCTATCTTTCATTCGACGAAATGCCTGATAAGGCAAACCTGCAAGCCGAAGTAGTCCCGCTTACCGCCAATCGTCAGGCTCGATATGATTAGCGTGATTGATATAGATGCTGTAAAGTCATTCAGATTGATATGTACAATCCTGGTAAAGCAATTGATAGGTTTAGGTAAGGAGCTTCATGAGTCTGACGTACGCATTGCTACTCTTGTTGATTGCGTTTGTGGCGATTGCCGGACTTGCTGGCTACGCCTACCGTTTACGTAAAGAAGTCAAACGGCGTGATGCGTTTCGGGTTGCTGAAGACCAGCAGGCACAGCTGAAGAGCCTGGAAAACCTCGACTGGGTAACCGCTGCCTTGTTTCAGGAGCAGGTGGGTATTACCGAAGGTGCTTGGCGTTGCAAAGTGTTACTGGAAATTATTGATCCGAGCCTGACTGAGAAAGCTGAGTTTCAAGCTTTCGCAGAGCATTATGAGCGCACGAAGCATCTTAAAACCCATTCAGCCAGGCAGCAGTTGACGCCGCGTGAGCGAATGCAAGAAGACCGAGAGCGTCTTGCTGAAGAAGATAAAATGCGAGAGGCCGTGTTAGCCGCTGCTCAAGCTGTGATGACATGGCGCAAGAAAGGTGGGCAAGGGCTGCATTAAACTCTCTGTAGATTGATTGACGCCATTTTTCAGCGATGCCGATGATTTGTAGTGTTTTACGCGCCTAATTTGCTATGCTCAGGGGTATCGGTGTCAGCAACACAGGTTTGAGATATAGATATTTTGCTTGCGGCCACTGATTCAGTACCATGAGCAATAGCTTGACATCAATAAAACTAACGTTTTTGGTGTTGGGCAAGCGAAAAATGGATGCTCTCGCTTAAAAAAAGAAGCATTAGATGACCTGGTTACTTATGACCATGTCAGCATTGGATCAAGAAGGAGTTCTGCATGAAAAAATCAACGACTGGCTTGCTAATCGGTTCTGCTCTGGTAGTGGGCCTTTCTGGCTGTGCCAGCTCTGCCTCACAGTCATCCGGCCAATCAGGTGCCAGTAGTGACCGTAGCTGGTACCAGCATCCTTTTGTATGTGGCTTGGCAGGTAGTGTCATTGGTGGCGGCATCGGTTACGCAAGTAGCGGCAGCTCTGATGAAGACTCAGGTGCGGCTATTGGAGCAACGGCTGGTGCATCCATCGGCGCTTTGCTATGCGCAGACAACACCCCGGAGCCGGAAGAGCCCCAGTGCCCGAGTTATGACGGCGAAATTCCTGCTGGCGCGGCTGTCGATGCTGAAGGCTGCCCGTTAGATTCTGATAACGACGGCGTGCCGGACTACCGTGATCAGTGCCCAGGTACCCCAGCAGGCGTTGAAGTTGACGCTGAAGGTTGCCCGTTAGATTCTGATAACGATGGCGTGCCGGACTACCGTGATCAGTGTCCAAACACCCCGGCGGGTGAAGAAGTTAACTCACTTGGTTGCCCTGACAGCGTCGTGCTGGAAGACGTCAACTTCGAGTTTGACTCTGCCCAGTTGACCTCTGAAGCACGCAACGTGCTCAACGATGTTGCTGAGCGTCTGGTTAACAACCCTGACGTTCGTGTCCGCATTGAGGGTCACACCGACTCAGTTGGCTCTGCTGACTACAACAAAGAACTCTCTCAAGATCGCGCTGAATCAGTGACTGCTTATCTCGCTGAGCGTGGTGTAGAGTCTGACCGTATGATGGCCGAAGGCTTTGGTGAAGAGCAGCCAGTCGCAACCAATGATACGGATGCAGGTCGCGCGGAAAACCGTCGCGTAGAGTTGGATGAGTGGAACTAAGTTACTCTTAGCGCGAAGATCCTACGGTCTTAAACAGCGTTAATTAAAGGAAGCGGAGGGCTTAGGCTCTCCGCTTTTTTTATTTATACAAAGGCTGGCATCTGTTAATCTTCTTCATTGTTGTTATTAGCCTATTTTTACATCATTGATAGCGAAATGTGATCCTTGGTATGGATCACCACTGCGCTCAAGGAAAATCCGCATGCCCATTGTGTCACTGCCAGACGGCAGTCAGAGAACGTTTGATGAACCGCTTTCCATTATGCAACTTGCAGAGTCCATTGGCCCTGGTTTGGCTAAGGCCTGTGTTGCTGGAAAAATCGACGGTACCCTGGTTGATGCTGCTGATCTGATTGAGCGAGACGCTCAAGTGGCGATCCTCACCGCTCGAGACCCTGAAGGGCTAGATATTGTCCGGCATTCCTGCGCGCACTTGATTGGCCACGCCGTAAAGCAGCTGTACCCCAATGCCAAGATGGCAATTGGCCCGGTCATTGAAGACGGCTTTTATTATGATATTGAATTTGGTGAATCGGTATCGCCTGATGATCTAGAAGCGATAGAAGCCCGTATGAAAGCGCTAATTGATCACGAATATGACGTCGTACGGGAGTATGTCAATCGCGATCAAGCCATGCTGACTTTCCTGCACCGTGATGACCCCTACAAGCAGGAAATAGTCCGGGATATTCCTGAAGGCGCTACTATCCGGCTCTATCACCACGAAGAATATACTGATATGTGTCGGGGGCCTCATGTCCCCAATACGCGCCACCTTAAAGCTTTCAAGCTGACCAAGCTGGCAGGGGCTTATTGGCGCGGGGATGCCTCGAATCCCATGCTGACAAGGATTTACGGCACGGCGTGGGGCGACAAAAAACAGCTTAAGGCGTATCTGAAACGGCTGGAAGAAGCTGAAAAGCGGGATCATCGCAAGTTGGCACGCAAGATGGATCTCTTTCACCTTCAGGAAGAAGCCCCTGGCATGGTGTTCTGGCACCCTAACGGCTGGACAATGTATCAGGCGCTTGAAGATTACATGCGTCAACTCCAGCGTGAACACGGTTACCAAGAAATCAAAACTCCTCAAGTCGTCGACCTTTCCCTGTGGAAGAAGTCGGGTCACTGGGGGCACTACAATGAACTGATGTTCACTACGGAATCTGAAAAGCGTGAATATGCGGTCAAGCCCATGAATTGCCCATGCCATGTACAAGTCTTTAATCAGGGGCTCAAAAGCTACCGTGACTTGCCATTACGCTTGGCAGAATTTGGTAGCTGTCACCGCAACGAGCCATCTGGATCCTTGCATGGTTTGATGCGTGTACGCGGCTTTACACAGGATGACGCGCACATCTTTTGTACCGAAAGCCAGATTCAGGCGGAAGCGGAAGCCTTCATTGCGCTTACGCTGCAGGTATACAAAACGCTGGGCTTTGAAGATGTAGAGCTTAAGCTGTCAACCCGACCCGATGATTTTCTGGGTGAGGCTGATATGTGGGATCAGGCTGAGCAAGGATTGGAGGCTGCGCTCAATGCAACAGGTCTTGATTGGGATTTGCAGCCGGGTGAAGGGGCCTTTTATGGCCCGAAGATTGAGTTTGCGCTGCGTGATTGCCTGAATCGCGTTTGGCAATGTGGTACGCTACAACTTGATTTTAATTTGCCAGGTCGGCTCGGAGCGCAATATGTTGCCGAAGACGGGTCTCGTAAAACGCCAGTGATGCTGCACCGTGCTATATTAGGTTCCTTCGAGCGCTTTTTAGGAATTTTGATAGAGCACTACGCAGGCGCAATGCCATTATGGCTAGCGCCACAGCAGGTTAGCGTGATGACGATAACCGATTCACAGCGTGATTATGCCCTTGCTTTAGAGCAACGTTTGCAAAAAAATGCAATGCGAGCAAAAGCGGACTTGAGGAACGAGAAAATCGGCTTTAAAATCCGTGAGCACACGTTGCAGAAAGTTCCCTATCTCCTTGTGGTAGGAGATAAGGAAGTCGACGCTGACTCAGTGGCCGTGCGAACTCGCAGCGGCGAAGATCTCGGTACCATGAAGGTCGATGAATTTATCGAGCGTTTTAGTACAGAGCGAGCAGCCCTGGCGACATCGTCAATTGCCTAAGGAGACGGAACGATCAAGAGAAGCAGCCCGCGCGGGCGTCCAGCAGACAAGCGCCCACCAATGAACGAGCGAATTACCGAGCAAGAAGTACGTCTTATCGATAGCGACGGTGAGCAGTTAGGCGTTGTGCCTACCACCGAAGCATTGGAGCGTGCTGAATCTTCCGGTTTGGACCTTGTGCAAATTTCGAATGCCGATCCCATTGTCTGTAAGATCATGGACTACGGCAAATTCGTTTTTGAGACCAAAAAGCAAAAAGCGGCTCAAAAGAAAAAGCAGAAGCAAATCCAGGTCAAGGAAGTTAAATTCCGGCCTGGCACCGACGAAGGCGATTATCAGGTTAAGCTGAAAAATCTGACGCGCTTTTTGGAAGGTGGTGACAAAGGCAAGGTCACATTGCGCTTCCGTGGTCGTGAAATGGCGCACCAGGACATTGGCCGTAAGCTAATGGAGAGGATTGCGTCAGACCTGGAAGAGATCGGTGCGGTGGAGTCATTTCCTAAAATGGAAGGCCGCCAGATGATCATGATCCTTGCCCCGAAAAAGAAGTGATCCAACGGCTAAGTTAACGGGCTGCCATTATTGGCAGTTGGCCCTGGATTTTCTAAAAAACATCGAGCGGAGTTTTCCTCATGCCGAAAATCAAAAGCAACAGTGGTGCTGCAAAGCGCTTCAAGAAGACAGCCAATGGCTTCAAGCACAAGCAGTCTTTTCGTAGCCACATTCTGACCAAGAAATCGACCAAGCGTAAGCGTCAGTTACGCGGTATGAAGCAGATTCATGCGTCTGACAAAGCGCTTATCCAGCGCATGCTGCCGAATCTGTAACGTCGAATTTTCTATACTGAGCGCATTTGCCTCAGCCCCTAAAGTCAGGAGTGTGTTATGACTCGTGTTAAGCGTGGCGTAGTTGCCCGTCGTCGCCATAAAAAAGTATTGAAGCAGGCTAAAGGTTACTACGGTGCCCGTTCACGCGTGTTTCGTGTAGCCAAGCAGGCCGTTATCAAAGCCGGCCAGTATGCCTATCGTGACCGTCGCAATCGTAAGCGTCAGTTCCGTGCGTTGTGGATTCAGCGTATCAATGCAGGCGCTCGCATCAACGGTATGTCATACAGTCGTTTCGTTGGCGGTCTTAAGAAAGCCGGTATCGAAATTGACCGTAAAGTGCTGGCGGATTTGGCAGTTCATGAAAAAGCAGCGTTTGCTGCCATCGTGGAAAAAGCCAAGGCTGCCCAGTAAGCTTCAATTGGCACCGATGGTGCCAGTGAATGCCAAGGTCATTTTAGTGTGACCCATACAGGGGAAGAGCAGCCGCTCTTCCCCTGTTTTTATGTCACGCTCTTCAATCACAACGTGACATGCCATCCTCAGGATGGAAATCGCTAAATTCGGAGATGAACAGGATGGACCACCTTCCAGCGCTGGTATCTGAAGCACGCGACGCCATTCAGGCGGCACAAAGCGTCGCTGCATTGGATGAAGTGCGCGTACGTTATTTAGGCAAAAAAGGCGAAATGACGACGTTGCTTAAAGGGCTTGGCAAGCTGTCCGCCGAAGAGCGTCCCGCTGCAGGTGAGCGTATCAATCAAGCCAAACAGACATTGGCGGGAGAGATCGACGCCAAGCGCCAGCAGCTTGAAAGCGAGGCCCTTGAAGCTCGTCTGGCGGCGGAGCGAATTGATGTTACCTTACCCGGCCGCACCCAGTCCGCGGGCGGTCTGCACCCTGTGACACGCACATTGGAGCGGATTGAGGGGTTGTTTACCCGCATAGGCTATGAGGTCGCCGTGGGGCCTGAAATTGAAGACGATTATCACAATTTCGAGGCTCTCAATATCCCTGCGCACCATCCGGCTCGTGGCATGGCTGACACTTTCTACTTTGACGCAACGCGCTTGTTGAGGACCCATACCTCGCCTGTGCAAGTGCGCACCATGAAAAGCACTGAACCGCCTATTCGGATTGTCTGCCCAGGGCGCGTTTACCGCAGTGATTCGGACTTGACCCACACGCCGATGTTTCATCAGGTCGAAGGCTTGCTGGTTGATGAAGATATCAGCTTTGCGGATTTGAAAGGCACGATCGAAGATTTCCTGCAGGCATTTTTTGAACGAGATGATCTCTCGGTGCGCTTTCGTCCCTCCTACTTCCCGTTTACAGAACCTTCGGCGGAAGTTGATATTCAATGTGTCATGTGTAGTGGTAAGGGATGTCGTGTTTGCTCGCACAGTGGCTGGCTGGAAGTGATGGGCTGCGGGATGGTGCACCCTGAGGTGTTTCGTCACGCCGGGATTGACAGCGAACGTTATACCGGGTTTGCGTTCGGTATGGGGGCTGAGCGCCTGGCAATGCTTCGTTATGGCGTCAATGACCTGCGTTTGTTCTTTGAAAATGACCTGCGCTTTTTGCGTCAGTTCGCTTAAGACCACCGCCAACCACAGGAACGACCATGAAATTTTCAGAACAGTGGCTGCGTGAGTGGGTTTCGCCGCAGCTGGATACGCAAGCAGTCGCCGACCAGATTACCATGGCAGGCCTCGAAGTCGATGCGGTTGAGCCGGTGGCATCGCCATTTAGCGCCGTGGTGGTTGCGGAAGTGCTGACCAAACAAAAACACCCCGATGCCGACAAGCTCAATGTGTGCACGGTGGACGATGGCAGTGGTTCGCCGGTTCAGGTGGTCTGTGGTGCGCCCAATGTCGACGTAGGGCAAAAGGTGCCATTTGCCCAGGTGGGTGGCTTGCTGCCTGGTGATTTCAAGATTAAGAAAGCCAAACTGCGGGGTGTCGAGTCACAAGGCATGATTTGCTCGGCCTCAGAGCTTGGCCTTGAGGAAGATACCTCGGCCGGTATCCTCGAGCTGCCTATCGAGGCGCCTACTGGTATGGATTTTCGTGAGTATATGCGCCTTAATGACATGACGATTGAGGTCGATCTCACGCCTAACCGAGGCGATTGTCTGAGTATTAAAGGCATGGCCCGTGAGGTAGGGGTGCTTAATCGTTTGGCGGTATCAGAGCCAGAAGCCGCGACGGTGCCCGCCTCGATCGACGACACCTTCGCGGTAAACCTGGAAGCGCCGGAGCAATGTCCGCGTTACTTAGGTCGTGTCATCACCAGTGTCAACACAAGCGCCGAAACGCCCCTCTGGATGGTCGAACGCTTGCGGCGCAGCGGTATTCGCTCGATTGATCCGGTCGTTGATATTACCAACTACGTGATGTTGGAGCTTGGCCAGCCAATGCACGCCTTTGACCGGGAAAACCTCAGTGGCGG
>JAIVHM010000261.1 GCA_020201095.1 Halomonas sp.
GTTCAGCTAACGGTTCCCGCTATCAGGGTCCGTAGGGGACTTTCACCCCCAAGTCATCCTAAGGCACCACCCCTAGGAACAGCACCTGTCAAGGCGCTACGCGCCATGCCTGGCGCACACTGAAAACGATGCCGCTTGGCATCAAAAGCCCAAAAACAACATATCCAACGCCACGGAGATTTCATCCTGCTTCTCAGCAAGGCTACCAACGCCAGAGCTCAATTCGCCTTCGGGTACAGCCGCCATGTACTGAGTGGCCATGACAAGCTCCTGACCCTCAATGTTAAAGACAGGATTCAGCCGTTGGGCAGGGGACGGCGCGGAGGATTTGGGCAACAGCGGCACTACAACGCGGGTGTTCAAGCCGCTGAGAAGGTCTGACTGAACGTCCAGCAGATAGCCAGTCCCACCCTCATTTTCAAAAACGTCGAAACGAGCCATCAGAACTGACGGTGCCGCGCGAGAGGCAAACCGTTAGCTTCAACGTAGGCATTCGAGCTTTTCAGAGCGCTGGCGTTTTCATTCAACCACTTCTCCTGCTTGTGACGTTTCACCGCTTCCGCAATCCCCGCCTCCGCGGATCGTGAGACATTGATTCCCAAGCCTTTTGCCTCTTTAAGAAGCGCACTATCTAGCGATAGGTTCGTTGGTTTTCGAGTGGATTTGGTAACTTCAGCAGCGTGCATGGCTCAATTCTCGCAAGGAACTATAAACTTATAATATGCGCGTACTCTATACGCATCAAGCTTGCGCGGCGGCGTGCTGTTCGCCGTACTGATGATTGCGCTGGTTGGATTGATATGGAAAAGCATAGTTAGCGCTAGTCTTGCTGCACGTTAGCGCGCCAATTCTTGAACGCTTTGTCAGGGCTTACTTTTTATTAAGGTCTAAACTGATAGCGGAATACATCTCTATATTCCCCTCCCAGCTGCGGAGCCCGGTAAAAATTTTCGGCTTTTCTCGTGAGCACGAAACCCGCTTTGACCAGTGCCGTTTGAGTGGCATCGTTTTCTACGTCTGTGAAGGAGCTAACGTCTGCTGTCTGACCCGTTGCGAGCAAATGTTGTGCGGTGAGAACCAAAGCCTCTGCTGCGAACCCGCGGCCTCTGTATGGGGTGCCGATGCCGAAGTGAACAGCCATTGATTCATCATCCCTGGCAACAGTTATCAGACCTGCAGCTGTACCGTATCTAATTGCCTCTATCACCCAAACACACATGCCATTAGATGTAAGGCTCTCAGAGTTCGAGGCTTTTTGAGCATTCTCTCAGTTTGCGCCAAGTCAATGTGTGGCTGCCGAGTCAGGTACTTAGCTGAGCCTGGGTAGCCCGTATAGATACTAAAGAGCGACGCGGCATCCTCGGGCCTTTAGTACGCAATCCTAGCCGTTCTGAAGCTGTGATCATATCTCCGAGCTCTTCTTCAGAGTATGCAAGGGTGGCGCGATATAAAGCGACAGCGCCGAGGCGAGCCCCGGCGCTGATATCGCACATGGCAAAATAAATTGACGGTTAGAAGCGGAAACCGGCTGACGCGGTAAAGGTATCGATCTGATAATCGCTGTCGAAGTCGTAGCGCTCATATTCGGCACGGACCAGGAAGGGGTCGAAGTTGAACTGCGCGCCGACACCGTAAACCGGATCGGTGCCGTCCTGATCTTCAAGATCAACGCTAGCACCGCCAAGGTTACCGTCGACGTCGGTTTCCCACTTGGCCACACCGGCCTTGGCGAAGGCGGTAAACCAGGAGGTGATGGGCAATTGACCGACCAGACTCGCCCCGTAGGCGTCGGATTTCAAATCGGTATTGGCGTCACTGTTACCCTTCAGGCGCGTACGGCCAAGATCAGCATAGAAGATCTCGGTAGCGAAGTAAGGATTGAATTCGTAGCCGACGAAACCTTTAAAGACGTTGTCTTCGTCATCATCCAGATCAAAGTCTTCAGCGCCATCGGAGATGAAATCGTCGACATCGTCGTCATCATTCTCCAGCGAGCTGAAACCGGTACCGATGCCCAGATAGAGCCCATCAGCATTGGGGGCGGCGAATGCCGACGGTGCCGCGGCCAACAGAGCGGTAGAGGCAAACAAGGCGGTAAGTAGGGTTCTGAGTTTCACGTGTATTCTCCTTGTGACGACTTGGTATGAACGATTTTATGAATCGTCATGGTATTGAAAGGCGGTCCTGCCTTGATTCACACAATGTGACAGTCGTTTGATTCACACGTATCAAACATAGGCAGAACACTGTTCGATAACAAGGAGGATTCAGTTACGGTAGGTAAGTTTTTGTTGTAAAAAAGCGCCTATACCGGGAGGGTAGAGGCGCTTCGGTCATCGACTCAGAGCTGAAAACGGTTCGTCAATATTGGGAGCATTGCCGTTTATTCGTCTCGGCGAATCGACGAAGAGCACCTAATGGTTTACAAGGTCACGGAGGACGCTTTGCTTATTATCCAACTCCGGTACCATTACTGACTTAACGCCGCGGTGCAACGCGGCGTTAAGTTCCAATACCGTAGCAGTCAAGGCCGACAACCCTGAAAATTGGCTGAAACTCCAATGAGTTAACGTCTTCAACTTGTTGCCATGTTTTTTCTACTTCTTCTGGATTCAGCCCACCCAGTGTAAACGCATTTGTTACCACCCCGCCTGTTTGCTCATCGGCCAGACCATTTATATCCTCTATTGGCAAATGCCCTAAATACATTTTTTGTTTCACTAGCAGCCCAAGTGTTAAATCTACTTCTACGGCATCTTCATGCCCGTTATCAATAAAGACTTTCTTATCCCCATAAATTGAGAGTCTTTCATGTTCGCCAGGTTCACTAGGGTAGATGCCATTATCCCAGTTAGCTTGAGCCGTCGCTAACGAGGTGCCTAAAAGATTACCTTCCTCATCTTGGACAGGTAGATTGTAAAAATCATAAGGAAGTGAGAGTGGCTTCGGTGAAGAACAACTAATACCAAAGCTCATATAGCTACTTCTAAAATCACATAGGACAGGCGCAGTTACCTTTGCTTGCCACTTATGCTTACCAGTTGATACTGGTCTATACAAATCTATTTGAAGCTTTTTAGCCCTCCTTAATGCGGATTTTGTAAAGCCGCAAGGACACACCAAAGCTCCTTTTTGCGCTCTTACATCTTGAACTAATCCCTGGAACTCTTCGATGCCTTTCACATCTACTGGTTTAGAGTAGTCTTTGCAGCCAATAACTATTCTTATAGGTCTTCTTGTCTCGCTATCGAGACCATCGAGCATCACATTATGTTGAACAGACGCATCGGGGGACAGTTGCATTTGAATCATCGCTACAAGATGTTCAAGTTCTTTCCAATCTGGGATCTCATATTTTGTATCGTTAGACATTACCTGAATCCGTGAGACCGGCCTTCTAAAAGGTTTCTAACCCAC
Organism: Halomonas sp.; assembly: GCA_020201095.1. Taxonomy (GTDB): domain Bacteria; phylum Pseudomonadota; class Gammaproteobacteria; order Pseudomonadales; family Halomonadaceae; genus Vreelandella. The sequence goes on from JAIVHM010000261.1 coordinate 3,418, forward strand.
TGAGTGACATGGCAATATAGTCGATATCGCCATTCACCCGTACAGTGCCATGTCCAACGTCAAGTTCCGCGCCAGTCGTCGCGCCCTCACCAGCCATTCCGGCCTATCCATCATCGGCCAGTGCCTTGAAATCGCTGGCGTCGACAGTATCGACCGCCGCTTCCCCACCACGCTGGGTATGCGCACCAGTGACGTGGTCAAGAGTTATCTAGGACTGCTGTGCCTGGGCATGAGCGACTATGATGCCATCGAGAATTTCCGCCGTGACAAGCCCTTCCAGCAGCTGCTGACCTTACAAAAGGTGCCGAGTACCGCTACGTTGCGTCAACGACTGGAGAAGCTCGCCGCCAACGACCTGCAGGCACGTACCGCGACTTGGTCCACGACGTTACTGTCGCTGGTCGAAGCCCCGATCACCGCCGAAAAGGGGCATGTCTGCCTGGATATCGACACCTTCGTCATGGACAACAGCAACTCCAGCAAAGAAGGCGTCTCGCGAACCTACCAGAAGGTTGATGGCTATACCCCGATTGCTGCCTATCTGGGCAACGAAGGCTGGTGCCTTGGCCTGGAGCTGCGCCCCGGCAAGCAGCACACCATGAAGGAGAGCAATGCTTTCCTAGCGCGGGTGCTGCCGCGTGCCCGAGCCTTGACCGACCAGCCGATCCTGCTGCGAGAAGACAGTGGCTTCGACAGCAAGGACCATCTGGCGGTGATCGAGCAGCACCGCCAGGCGTTTGCCGAAGACGGTCGAAAGCTCGACTATATCGTCAAATGGAACCCACGCGGCGCGGCCATGGCCGATCAGGACACCTGGCGTGCGGTGGCTGCCGACTACTGGGAAGAGCTGCGCCCTGGCAAGCGCCAGGCGCTGTGGGTTCAGAGCGTCTCAATCACGGTCGACCAGGTCGAGCATGTGGTCAAGCGCGTGATGCGGCTGGTGGAACGTACCGCCGATCGCGACGGGCAACTTCTGCTGGAACCCGCGTACGAGCTGGAAGGCTGGTGGACCAGCCTGGACGAGGCGCCGGAGGCGGTCATCCAGCGTTACAAGGCGCATGCGACCCACGAACAGTTCCATAGTGAGATCAAGACCGATCTCGACCTGGAGCGGCTGCCCTCGGGCAAGTTCGCCACCAACGATCTGGTTCTGCACCTCGCCCAACTGGCCTACAACATCCTGCGCCTGATGGGGCAATTGGGCATGACCGGCGAGCTGAGCCCGGTTCGCCACCCGGCAAAGCGCCGTAGGATACGCACCGTGTTACAGGAGTTGGTGCATCGCGCCGCCCTGGTGACCCATAAGGCGAGGCAGATCATCCTCGACGTCGGGCACGATATTGGGCGTATGACGGTGCTCAACACCCTGCGCGCTCGGCTGCGTTACCCAAGAGGGTCGCCATGCTGATCGTCTATCGGGAAAGGCAGCCAGGCAGCGGGCTAACGGACACCGTTAGCGGAAATCACCGTGCCCGGCCGGTAGAAATACATGACAAAACAGGCTGTCGACGCCGACCGATGCAACAAGAGTCGGCCCTAGCAGGCAGGCGTTGGTCGATTGAGATGGTATCGGTGGTCAAAAAATGCTCGCTGGCGGTGATAGGGAAAGTGTCGGCGTCGTCATCACGGATTCAGGCTAATGAATAGGCCAAGTGGTCGAAACACGTGGTGGAAACCACAAGGTTATTCAGCAGTGGAAATCTGAGTATGGCAACGAGGAAGTTGTCGGCTGGATCGTAGAAGAACGCACATAACCCAATATCGAAAT
>JAIVHM010000097.1 GCA_020201095.1 Halomonas sp.
TTTATTATCCTATCGGTGGCGGTTTCGCCGAGATGATCAACGAACATATTGAAGGCGCTCAGGCAACCGCTGAAGTGACCGGCGCGTCGGTTGAAAACATGGGTCTGATCATGCGCGGAGAGGCGGATTTGGCACTCGTGTTGGCCGATACCGCTTATCAGGCCTACAACGGTTCGGGTGATTTTGAAGAACGTCAAATTGAAAACACCCGCGCGCTGGCGTCGGTTTATCCTAATGCGGTTCAGCTGGTAACGCTGGCCGACTCAGACATAGAGTCGCTTGAAGACCTGGAAGGCAAGCGCGTATCGGTGGGTGCGCCGGGTAGCGGCACTGAACTGAACGCACGCGCTCTGCTGGAAGCTAACGGCATTAGCTACGATGATTTCACCCCTCAGCGGCTGAACTTTAACGAGACCGCTGACGCGATTCGCGATGGCGATATTGATGCGGGCTTCTGGAGCGTTGGGCCGCCCACCAGCTCGATCATGAACCTCGCCACTACGCGTGACATTCGCTTGATCGGTCTTTCCGATGAAGAAGTGGCCAACGCTCAGGAAGAAGAGGAAGTCTTTGCGCCGTATGAGCTGGAAGAAGGGCTCTACGAAGGTATGGACGAAGCAGTTCAGACCATCGGCATTCCCAACGTCCTGGTGGTCAACTCGGAGATGGACGAGGACCTGGCGTATCAGCTCACTCAACTGCTGTTTGAAAATACCGATGAACTGATCGCGGTTCACCCGGCGGCCAATGATACGACGGTTGAGTTCACCATGGAGTCCACGCCGGTGCCGCTGCATCCTGGCGCCATTCGCTACTTTGAAGAAATTGACGCCGAGATTCCGGATCGTCTACGTCCCTGATCCATGCGCAGGCGGTCATCATGCAATCATCACGACGCCTGCCTTGGACACTGACCGGATGGTTAGTCCCCGCCTTTGTGCTGGGGCTAGCCGTCTCACCATTAGCCGGAGCCGAGTCTACCTCTGCTCCGGCTGATGCGTCTGAGTCTCTGGTAGTCACCAACCAGCAGGGCGAGCAGCTCTTCCAAACGCCAATGCCCGAAGGCGCGCGCTGGTGCCTGGAATGGCAACATTCGGTTGAGAAATTTACGGTCTTGGACTGTTACCGAAATCATGCAGGTGTGATGGAGCTTGAGCGTAGCCACCAGCCTGATTTCGCCGCTGGCCTTGGGCATATTTATGGCCGTGGCGAGCAGGTCTCGGATGGTCAAGGCGGCTATTGGATAGAACACATCGACGAGCCTGTACCTGCTAATCAATACGTGTTGCGTGTCGGCTCCCTCGACGTTGACCACCGTCTGGTGTGGCAGCGAGATGGTGAGTCGCAGCGCTTTAGCCTGAGCCGCAGAGCAGCCGGTGAGCGGGTAACGCTTCACCTCACCGACACGGCTGTATCCCGTGCGCAAACCGAATAAGCCAGATATCGTCTGACGAGGACCTCATGAGCGAATCCAAGCAACCCCCGGTGGTCATGCCCGGCGGCAACGTGATTCAGCCCCGCGCCGTGTTGTGGTGTATTACCATCGTGGCGGTGGGACTTTCCCTGTTTCAACTTTTCTCGGCGGGCATTCAGCCGCTGGGACTTTTCTACCAGCGCAGCATTCACCTGGCGCTGATCATGATGTTGGCGTTTTTAATGTTTCCGTTATTTGGGGGAACAACACGCCCGCGCGGTATTGTGAGCTGGTCAATTGATGCGGTTTTTATCGCCGGGGCTGTCATCACTGGCGGCTATCTGGTGCTGTATCTCGACGAGATTTATTTTCGTGCTGTTTGGCGCTTTTCTGGAAAGTACCGGCGCCGGCAAGTTTTTTATCGACATGGCTTACGCAGCGACTGGGCGTCAGCGGGGCGGGCCCGCCAAGGCGGCCGTATTGGCGTCCGCTGGCATGGGCTCCATTTCAGGCAGTGCCATCGCCAATGTGGTGACCACGGGTGCCTTTACCATACCGCTGATGAAGCGCCTGGGTTACAAGCCCAAGGAGGCTGGTGGGATTGAAGCGGCTGCTTCTACAGGTGGTCAGATCATGCCGCCATTGATGGGGGCGGGAGCGTTCCTGATTGCCGAATATACCAACACGCCATATCTGGAAATTGTCAAAATCAGCATCTTGCCGGCGATTATGTACTTTGCGACGGTTTACCTGTTCGTGCACATTATCGCGCTGAAAAATGGCATGCAGGGTATGGCGAGAAGCGAACTGCCGAAGATGCGTCAGGTTATGAAAGAAGGTTGGCACTTCCTGCTGCCGCTGGCGGTGCTGGTCTGGCTATTGGCGATGAGCATGTCGCCGATGCGGGTGGGCTTTTATGCGGTCATTACCATGGTGGCCGTGGCCGTATTGCGTTATGTGTTGTGGTTCTTCTTTGTGGCGCCCCGTCAAGGCGAGGCGGTAACCGCTTCCCGCATTAAAGAAGTGGCGTCAGCCGGGCTTCGGAAACTGGTTGAAGGGCTTGAGCTAGGGGCGCGAAACGCGGTATCCGTCTCCATGGCCTGCGCGGTTGCAGGGATTATCGTTGGCGTTGTAGGGCTGACCGGCCTGGGGCTTAAATTCTCTTCGATGATGATGGCCTTTTCCGGTGGCAATATTGTCCTTGCGCTGGTCATGGTGCTGCTCGCAAGCCTGGTTCTGGGGATGGGGCTGCCGGTTACCGCCAGTTATATCGTCCTGATCGTGTTGGTTGGCCCTGCACTGACCGAGGAATTCGGTATCCCGCTATTGGTGGCCCACCTGGTGGTGTTCTGGTACTCCCAGGACTCGAATGTGACGCCGCCTATTGCGCTGGCGGGTTTCGCGGGGGCCGCCATTGCGGGCAGTAAACCCATGGAAACCAGCTTCCAGGCATGGAAGTTTGCCAAAGGGCTTTACCTGATTCCGCTGTTTATGGTGTTCAATCCAGAGATCATCGTCGGCGGGCCGGTACCGCTGGTGATTTGGAATGCCGTGATCGCGTTGCTGGCGCTATGTGCGTTTGCCGCCGCGCTGGAAGGGTATCTGTTCACGCGCATGGGGTGGCTGTCGCGCCTGGCGATTACCGCGGCGATTATCGGCATCTTCTATCCTAATCTGCTAACCGAGGTGGCTGGTGTCGTGGTGATGGCGGTGGCCATAACCGCCAACTGGCTTGCAAGCCGTCGAGACACTGCCGTCGCGGCCTAGCTAGCCACGTAATAAGCGATGCATAAAAAAGGCCTGGCAAATTGTCAGGCCTTTCGCGTTGCGGCTTTCGAGCTGGTTAGAAAATGGATTCCGCCGTGCCAGAGCCTTCAGAGCCACTGGCTTCTTCCAGTTCACGGCTGATCTGGCTCGCCTGATAGTCAGGCAGGTGGTCCTCATGGAACAGCTCAGAGATACCGCCTTCCTGTTCGTCGCGCAGGCGACGTCCACTGTCCGGATCAATTCGTTCGCTGACCACCGTATCCGGCTGCTCGGGCGATGCCGAAGGCGTACCTTCAAGTGCCTCGCCCATGAAGTCGACCCAGATAGGCAGCGCCGCGTTGGCACCGTATTCGGAGATGGTTTCGTTGCTGTCCTTGCCGACCCAGACGGTGGTGACCAAGTTATCGTTAAAGCCAGCAAACCACGCATCACGCTGACTATTGGTGGTGCCGGTTTTGCCGACGATGTCGTCGCGCTCAAGGCTCAACGCGGCACGCCCGGTACCGTTCTCAATGACATCACGCAGCATGTCGCGGAGAATGTACACCGCGGCTGGGTCGGCAACGCGCTGCGCAACAGGGAATTCGCGACCGTCTATTTCCACTGTTTCTTGATCGTCATCGCACTCAGGGCAGGCAACTTGAGGTTTTGCTTCGTCGAGAATTTCCTCTTCGTTATCCCCTTCGCGAGCGACCCGCTCGATAAACCAGGGCGAAACCTGGAAGCCTCCATTGGCAAGCACCGAATAGGCGTTGGTCATTTCCATGGGTGTCAGCGTCGCGCTGCCCAGTGCCAGGGAAAGGCCGTCAGGCAAGCGGCCTTCGGCAAAGCCAAAGCCTTTCAGGTATTCAAGCGTGTAGCTGATGCCCATGCTTTGCAGCACGCGAATGGTCACCAGGTTACGCGAGCGAGCCAACGCTGGACGAAGCCGGGTGGGGCCCTCGAAATCGCGGCTCGAATTCACCGGACGCCACAATGCGTTGCTGCCGTCATCCATGACCACGGGCGCGTCGTTGACGACGCTGGCGGCGTTCATTTCGCCATCTTCAAGCGCGGCGAGGTAGATAAACGGCTTGAAGATAGAGCCTGCCTGGCGCTGGGCTTGAACGGCACGATTAAATTTGCTGGCATTGAAGTCAAAACCGCCCTGCAGGGCCCGGATTGCCCCAGTGCGTGGATCCTGTGCCACCAGAGAGCCTTCTGCATCGGGGCGTTGTGATAAGCGCAGTTGGCCTTCTTCGTCTTCAACGACACGAATCAGGTCGCCCCGTGTGGCAATTTCCTCTGCTGAACTGGGCGCTGCCCCGCGGCTGCGCGGCGATTGAAAGGGACGTGCCCATTCGAGGCCCTCCCAGGAG
>JAIVHM010000262.1 GCA_020201095.1 Halomonas sp.
GCCTGTATGCCACCCTGGCCGCACGCTTTCGCTACTACCAGCAGCAGGTCGTGCGGCCCTTTTACCGCGACCATTTCCGCCGCTTCGACCGCCAGATAGTCCTGGTGGATGTATTGGGCGCGCTCAACGCCGGTCCTGAGCGGTTTGAGGACCTGTCCCAGGCGCTCAGCCAACTGATGCACAGTTTCGATTATGGTCAGCGAAGCCTGCTGACACGGCTGTTTGCCCCTAAAATTGATAGACTGGCCATCGCCGCCACCAAAGCGGATCATGTTACGCCCGACCAGCACGGCCATGTCGTCCAACTGCTTGAAGCCTTGTTAGCTGAACCCCTCAAGGATCTGCGCTTTGCTAATGTGCCCGTCAAAGCGCTTTCGCTGGCCGCGATTCGTGCCACCGAAGCGCGCGAAGTGGTGCATAACGGTCAGCGATCGCCCGCTCTACGGGGCACAACGCTTGAGGGCGAAGACGTATTGGTCTATCCCGGCGATGTACCGCCCCGTTTACCGACGCACGACTTCTGGCAACAGCAAGGCTTCGACTTTCCAAGCTTTCGCCCCATGGACACGCCGTCTGAAGCCCTGGGTCATATTCGCATGGACGCCGCCATTGATTGGCTGATTGGAGACAAACTCATATGACCAACCCACAGCCGCGTCGGCACTTCACCCTTGATGAGCCCATGGAAACCCGTGATGGGCCTGATGCCGAGCTGCGCCAGCGTGAAACCTTTGCGCCTACCGATCACCACCAGCCCCTGCCCCCTTCCGCCGAAGAAAAAGCGCTCCCTGAGGCCCATTTAGGCGCGCCGCGCAAACGCCGCTGGGGCCTAATGCTAGCGCTGGGTGGCGGCGCCACCTTGGGCATCCTGGAACTAGCAACGGGCATTCCTGAGGCGATGGCTCAATCCCAGTGGCTGTCGATAGCCTGGCAGGCATTCGGTATTGGCTTGATCGGGCTGGGCGGTTTATCACTGCTCAAGGAATTAGGCCGTTTACGACGTTTAAAGCGCCACGACCGACTGCGCAGCAACTTGGCCGAGCTTCCTGAACGCTCTGCCAAGCAAGCCCAGCAGATGGCCGAACAGCTCAAACGCCAGCTCAAATTGGCTGACGACGACCCGCACTGGCAAGCGTTCATGCGCGCCTGTCAGCCACACCATAGCGGCGAAGAGATCCAGACGTTGCTGCGCCACCACCTCCTCGCCCCCCGTGACCGGGAAGCGCAGCGCTTGATTACGCGGATGTCGGGTGAAACCGCGATCATGGTCGCGGTAAGCCCGCTAACGCTGGTCGATATGGCGCTGGTCGCCTGGCGCAGCCTGGCGATGGTGGACCGGCTATGCCGGCTTTATGGGCTGGAGCTGGGCTACGCCAGCCGCCTGCGTCTTTTCCGCCACGTGTTGCATAACATGGCATTTGCCGGGGCAAGCGAGCTCGCCACCGACGCCAGCATGGATATGCTATCGCTCGATCTGGCCAGTCGCTTGTCTGCACGAGCTGGCCAGGGCCTTGCCACCGGGCTGCTCAGTGCACGCCTAGGGCTACGCGCACAGCGACTATGCCGCCCGGTGGCGTTTACCGCTGAAGAGCAACCCAAAATGAGCAATTTACGCCAGGATCTATGGCGACAGATCAAACGGCTCGACAAGGAAACCACGGCCCACGAGCGCTCATCTCAGCAGTAAAAAAACCTACAAGGCGGCTTGCGTTGACAGTTCGTTAGGCTTCAACGCTGAATGCCGTCATGATAATCGCTTGTCTCGCCATTTTCGAATGAGGAGAAATCTCGTATGAAAGAGTCAAGCGATTCTGAATCCCCGCCCATGGCAGACGACATGCAAACTGACTATGTCGTTGGCCAAGACAATATCTCGGGAAAACTCGGCCCCTTTGGTTTCGATATCCACAACCGGGTCTTTGCAGTATCAGCAATTGCGTCCGTCATTTTCATTTTACTCACCCTGCTGTTTCCTGATCGGGCAGCCACCACTTTCCAGTCCATTGTCGCTTTTTCCACCGGGACACTGGACTGGTACTTCATGATCATCGTGGACTTCTTTATTTTGTTCTCGCTGGCGCTGGTGGTCCTGCCCCACGGGTCGGTAAGGTTGGGCGGGCCTGATGCCCGACCGGAGCATAGCTACCTCTCCTGGTTTGCGATGCTGTTCACCGCCGGGATCGGCATCGGTCTGTTGTTCTTCGGGGTGCTGGAGCCGGTTTATCATGCCAACGTCTCCCTGCCCCTGGGAGTTACCTCTCCGTTCGGTGAGGATGGGGAGTTAAACCCCGACGCGATTGCCGACGCCAGCGCGCTAGGCCTTGCCGGTACCTATCTGCACTGGGGTATCCACGGCTGGGCGGTGTACGTCGTGATGGCACTGGCACTGGGCATCTTTACCTACAACAAGGGCCTGCCTTTCTCCATCCGCTCGGCATTCTTTCCGATTCTCGGCGAGCGCGTCTGGGGTTGGTGGGGACATGTCATCGACATTCTGGCGGTGTTTTCCACCCTTTTTGGCCTGGCGACCTCGCTCGGGCTTGGGGCGCAGCAGGCCAATGCGGGGATGAACTTCGTCTTCGGTCTGGAGGTGAGCACCTTCACCCAGGTCATCGTCATCATTCTGGTAACCGCAGTGGCGCTGGTATCGGTGTGGCGCGGGCTTGAGGGCGGCTTGAAGAAGCTCTCCGAGATCAACATGATCCTGGCTGTCCTGTTCTTCTTTTTCGTACTGTTCGCCGGCCCTACGCTGGTCGCACTAAGTGGTTTCTGGTCAGGACTTTCCAGCTATGTTACTGACTTTCTTGCATTATCAGCGCCCTTTGGCCGTGACGACGATGCTTTTCGCCAGTCCTGGACCATCTTCTACTGGGCGTGGTGGATCAGTTGGGCACCGTTCGTCGGGATGTTTATCGCTCGCGTATCGCGGGGCCGCACGGTGCGCGAATTCGTGCTTTGCGTGCTGCTGGTGCCCAGCCTGTTCATCTTTATCTGGATGGGCGTCTTCGGCGCCACGGCGCTCGACCAGCTCTACGCCAACCCTGCCGCCAGCCTGGTCAAAGAGTATGTAATCGACAGCTACAGACCTGAGCTTTCGCTGTTCGGCATGCTCAACGAACTGCCGCTGACCGGCCTGATGTCGACCCTGGGTATCGTCCTGGCGCTGATCTTCTTTGTCACCTCATCGGATTCCGGTTCCTGATCGCAATCGTACTGCTTATCGGCGGTGGCCTGTCAGCGCTTCAGGCGGGCGTAACCGCCACCGCGATTCCGTTCTCTGTCGTGCTCCTGTTGATGTGCTACTCGATCATCAAGGCGCTCAATGGCGAGTTGCGGCACTTACGCAGTTGAAATTAGAAGGTGACGAAAAAGCTCTGCTGATCTGGCAGGGCTTTTTTGTGTCTTGACGTTTATCAATGCTAAACCCCGTAAGCTGGCACTAAGGGGCCTGTTACAGCGCAAAGCGCTCGCGCAGCCACTGGGCTACAGCCGCCTCACCGTGGTGACCAATACGTTCAGCGCCGGTGACGCGATCAAACAGCGCCGGGTGAGCATTAGCCATCACCTGGGCTTCGCCCGCCAGATCCAGCATTTCCGTGTCATTGAGGTTGTCACCAAACGCCAGGCAGTCGGCGGCCGTTAAGCCCAACCGTTCCAACAGTGATGAAAGCGCCACCCCTTTATTGACACCGCCCGCCATAATTTCCAAAGAATCAACCGTGGAGTAGGTAATATGCAGCGCGTTGCCGTGGGCCTCTTGGGCCTGGGCCTCCAACTGCTCTAGCGCCTTTGGGTCGCCTAAATAAAGCACTTTACCCACGCCGTCAGTGTCCATCTGATCAGGAGGCACGACGTGATAGCCAAAGCCGGTAGTGGCGTGAAGCGATAATAGGTGTGGGGCCTCTGCATCAATGTGCCAGCCGCTCTCGCGATAGAGATTCAACCGCACCTGGGGCGGACGCGGCAGACCAATCAGCGTCTTGGCATGCTCGGGCGCGAGGTGATTCGCCGCCAGCAAGGCATCGTCAGGATCATGAACATAGGCACCGTTGGTGCTGATAAGGTTCAGCGGAATCTTTAACTGATCGCGAAACACCTTCATATCATGGTAGTGGCGACCTGAGGCAAGCGCGACATGGTGCCCCTGGTCGTACAGCTGGCGAAGTACGTCAATCGTCTCATCGTGCAGCCGGTGATCACTCCCCAGCAGGGTTCCATCCAGGTCCGAAACAATTAGCCGTGGTGTCATAGCGCGCTCCTGAAAGTTGTATCAATAGCTTACCCGATTCGGCAAACCGCATGTAAGTAGTTGACTTATCGTGCTCGAAATCGACCAACGGTAACGACAATTGGCGCGGCCCGCTGTAATCCGTATAGTGACACCCTATCCTTCGCCAACTGATTGACCTCATGCTGCAAAACAATTCCGTGCTTGCGTCGCTCAAGCAACAGATTCGTGACACCACCCCGCGTGCTGAAGGGGTGATCAAAGCTACCGAGAAAGGCTTCGGGTTTCTCGAAAC
>JAIVHM010000098.1 GCA_020201095.1 Halomonas sp.
CATTAATCATCCTGGCCACAGCACAGTGACAGATAACCTGGATAAGCTTTGTTACTATTTCAATTGTGAAATTGAACAGCTGGTGACCCATATCAAGGAAACAGAGGATGCACCGTTGCCATCTGATTCTCGTTGAAGTAATTATGAGAGGTAGATGCGTGTCAGGAGCCTGAAGGTCACCTTCATTTTGGAAGGCTAAGAGAAGAAATTAACGTTGGGCACAGCGTGGGCACAATTTGGGCACAGAGGAATTCTGAGCGATAGGCATAAAAAAAGGCAGACCAGTAAGTTACTGATCTGCCTTTCAAAATATTGGTAGCGGGGACCGGATTTGAACCGATGACCTTCGGGTTATGAGCCCGACGAGCTACCAGACTGCTCCACCCCGCATCAACGTGTGACGTATTCTACGCTTTTTTTGTGCTTCGTCAACAAGCGTTTTAATACGTTTGCTCTATAGCCGTTGATGGCCCGAGTGCTGCAACATGAGCCGAGTAGCGCTATGCTGAGGTTAGTGCAACAAGAACAATGCTGACTCTCGGTAAGTCGCGCATCTATATTGCGATTTGCCGTTGGTACTCAAGCGCCACGGCGCTTTTTCACAATGGCTTGCGGTTCTCGTTCTGCAACGCCCAAGCCATTTGTCATATCAGGGAGGTAGTCAATGGCCAATCAAGCCCCCGTCGCCTGGGTAACTGGTGGAACTGGTGGTATCGGTACGGCGATTTGTCGTTCGCTGGCGGATGCGGGTTATCTGGTCGTAGCGGGGTATCACAACCCCGAGAAGGCCAAAACCTGGCTGGCATCGCAACAAGCCGACGGCTATAACAATATTGCGCTGTCGGGTGTCGACCTTGCCGACCATCAAGCCTGTCTACAAGGTGCCCAGCAAATCCAGGAGCAGCATGGTCCCATCAGTGTGTTGGTGAACTGTGCAGGCATCACTCGTGATGGCACCATGAAGAAAATGTCATACGAGCAATGGTACGAGGTTATCGATACTAACCTGAACAGTGTCTTCAATACCTGCCGCAGCGTGATTGAGATGATGCTTGAAAACGGTTACGGACGGATTATTAATATTTCGTCCATCAACGGCCGCAAAGGGCAGTTCGGCCAAGCGAACTATGCGGCGGCGAAAGCAGGGATGCATGGGTTAACCATGTCGCTTGCTCAGGAGACAGCCACGAAGGGCATTACTGTTAACACCGTGTCGCCTGGTTATATTGCTACCGACATGATCATGAACATTCCAGAAAAAGTACGCGAGGCGATCCGTGAGACGATCCCCGTGAAGCGCTACGGTACGCCAGAAGAAATTGGTCGACTCGTGACCTTCATTGCCGATAAGGAGTCCGGGTTTATCACTGGGGCCAATATCGATATCAATGGTGGTCAGTTCATGGGCTAAGTTAGCCGTTCATTTTGCTTAGTGACGATAAAGCCAGCGAGACTTCTCGCTGGCTTTTGTGATTGAGGCTTTTGTAATGGCTTAAGGCGGAGGTGTTCGGGCGAGCCGGGTGAGCAGCTCATCCAGCTCTTCAACCTCTTGATCCCAAAGCGACCTGGGCATGGGCCCAAGCGCAATCAGACCGGCAAGCACCTCGCTGACTTCTTGCGCGCGGCTAAGCTCTTTTTGCAGTCCGTCGTTGAGGCGTTCCACCTGAATGGCCAGCCGCAGGGGTTCATCTTGCTGATGCACGCGCCCCATGGCGAGCAGTGATAAGTGAACACGAAGCCGGGCCAGTTGGTCTTTCAGGCGGGTTTCGTGTGCCTCGGAAAGTGTCTCCTGGCGGCGCTGGTTGCGCTGATGATGGGCTTGTTCAAACGGTGCTTTCAAGGGCGTTTCGCCGAGTATTGCTTGGGCGTCCACCGTGTCGGCTTGCTGGTCGGACAGCTTGCGTTCATCCGCGCGCAAGTGAGCCTCTACAAGTGGCGTCAGTTGCTGCCAGGCGGTTACCTTGTCAGCCACTTCGAGGCGATTTAAACGTTCACGCCGGGCTCTTATGATACCGCTCAGCCGCCGCTGCATGCCTTCGCTGCGGCGGCTGCGTGGCAGTGGTTCAAAACGCGTTGCCTGTTCAATGAAAGAGTCTAGTTTGGCGTGGTCGCTGGCATCTTGTGGTTGCCAGCTGTCCATTTCGTCGATCAGCGCTTGTAGGCTGTCGAGCTGGCGCTGTTGCTGGGCGAGCTGCTCGTTTTTATGCGCGTCGCGCAGCGCGAACAGTTGGTCGCATGCGTGGCGGAAGGCCTTCCAGAGTGTTTGCTCTTCGCCTTTAGGTGCCCGCCCCAAGTGACGCCACTGCTGCTGTAGCTGTTTGGCTTTTTCAATGCGCTCGGTGAGCGGACGCTCGTCCTGGTGCAGCGCCTGAACGCTGTTGATCAGGGCTTTTTTCTGGTCGGCTATCTGTTCGGCGCGGGAATCGATCAAGCTCTGTAGCTGATGGCGAACCCGGCCAAACCGGCGACCGATAGCTTCTGCCTGTTCGCGCGGTACGGGCGAGTGATGACGCCACTGTTGGCGCGCTTTATCACGAATTTCGCGCAGTATGTCCGGGTCGGCATCCTGCGAGGGCTGCGCAAGCAGGGTTTCGAGCTGCTCGCAGAGCGCTTCGCGGGCACTCAAGTTGGCTGCCCGCTCTTCGGTCAATTGCTCTCGCCAGGGAGCGAGACGTTCGTGGATGCGGTCTGAGGCGGCGCGAAAGCGTGCAGATAGCGCTCGATTAGCCGCTGCATCACCCAGGGATTTCCATTCTTTAACGAGCTGGCGGTGGTGGCGATCCAATGCTGCTTCCGCCATATGTTGGTCGTCGGCAAGCACCTCAATGGAGGCGCACAGTTGTTCACGCTTGGGGCCTGCGACAAACCCTCGCCAGTCACGCAGTTCGGCGAGCTGCGCGCCAAGCTGTTTCAGCCTCGCTTTGAGCGACCTGGCATCGTCGCCCTTGAGCGCATCAATGCGCGGCTTTAGCCGTTGGTGAAGTCGGCTGGCGCTTTTGAAGGCGCCACGCTCAAGCAATTGCTCGAAGGCGTCAAGTTCGTTGCGGTAGGCGCTGAGGGACTGAGCATCGGCCTGTGTGTCTGCTTTCTCAGAGGCAGCAAGCGCTTCCTGTGCTTGGCGGGCAAGCGTTGGCATGGTCAGGTTATCGGGCCAGCGGCAATAGTCGAGCAGAGACGCCAGAGCCGAGTGGTCGGCGT
>JAIVHM010000165.1 GCA_020201095.1 Halomonas sp.
CAGCTAACGGTTCCCGCTATCAGGGTCCGTAGGGGACTTTCACCCCCAAGTCATCCTAAGGCACCACCCCTAGGAACAGCACCTGTCAAGGCGCTACGCGCCATGCCTGGCGCACACTAAAAAACCCCGCCGTGGCGGGGTTTAGGCTTATCTGCACCACATAGGTGAGATTAGCAGCTGTCGTTCTTAGCAGCTGTAGTACATATCAAACTCGACCGGGTGCGTGGTCATGCGGATACGCTCCACGTCTTCCATCTTGAGCTCGATATAGGCATCGATCATTTCGTCGGTGAACACGCCACCTTCGGTCAGGAAGGCACGGTCAGTGTCGAGTGCTTCCAATGCCTGATCCAGGCTGCTTGCTACGGTGGGCACTGACTTGCCTTCTTCCGGCGGCAGGTCGTACAAGTTCTTGTCCATGGCATCGCCAGGATGGATCTTGTTCTTGATGCCGTCGATACCAGCCATCAGCATGGCAGAGAATGCCAGGTACGGGTTGGCCGTCGGATCAGGGAAGCGCGTTTCAACACGCTTGCCTTTCGGGCTGGCGGTATAAGGAATACGGATGGACGCCGAACGGTTACGCGCGCTGTACGCCAGCATGACCGGGGCTTCAAAGCCAGGTACCAAACGCTTGTACGAGTTGGTCGAGGCGTTGGTGAAGGCGTTCAACGCACGAGCGTGCTTGATGATGCCGCCAATGTAGTACAGCGCCATTTCAGAGAGACCTGCGTACTCGTCGCCCGCGAACTGGTTTGCACCGTCCTTCCAGAACGACTGGTGAACGTGCATGCCTGAGCCGTTATCACCCACCAGCGGCTTAGGCATAAAGGTGGCCGTTTTGCCGTAAGCATGCGCCACGTTGTGGATCACATACTTCATTTCCTGGACTTCGTCGGCTTTCTTTACCAGCGTGTTGAACTTCACGCCGATTTCGTTCTGGCCGGCGTTGGACACCTCGTGGTGGTGAACTTCTACCGACTGGCCAATCGCTTCCAGCGTGTTACACATGGCGCCACGAATATCGTGGAAGCTGTCGACCGGGGGTACCGGGAAGTAGCCGCCTTTAACGCGCGGACGGTGACCCAGATTGCCGCCTTCTACTTGGCTGTCTGTCGCCCATGCACCTTCTTCAGAGGTGATTTTGTACATTGACCCCTGGATATCGGATTTCCAGTGAACTTCGTCAAAAACAAAGAATTCAGGCTCAGGACCGAAGAAAGCTGTGTCGCCAAGACCGGTTGACTGGAGGTAAGCCTCGGCGCGCTTGGCAATGGAGCGTGGGTCACGGTCGTAGCCCTGCATGGTCGCTGGCTCGATAATATCGCAGCGCAGTACCAGTGTGGCGTCTTCGGTGAAGGGGTCGAGATAGGCAGTGCCGTCTTCAGGGCGCAGAATCATGTCGGATTCGTTGATGCCCTTCCAGCCGTTGATGGACGAACCATCGAACATCTGACCATTTTCGAAAAACTCTTCGTCGACATCGCGGGCAGGCACGGTCACGTGCTGCTCTTTACCGCGGGTGTCGGTGAAACGCAGGTCTACCCACTTAACATCATGCTCTTCAATTAGCGCGAGAGTCTTGGCTGACATAGTGTCCTCCGGTATGAGCGTGGCTTAAAGCTAATGACAGTAAGCTACCAATAAATGTTGTTCGACATGTCGCGTGCATCATGGCACGCCTGTCTTGCTTATTCACTCAACGTTTGTTCAATGCCACCAACAGAACGTCCAGCGATAACGAAACCGGCTAATGTTTTAGCATGCCGCAAGGCAATTTGCCTATAGCCTACTAGCCGCTGGCGTTAACAGTGCAGATTACGTGCCATTCTTGCACCAAGATGGCATAAAATAATAGCAAATGGTTGTTTTTAAATAACTTAAAATATCCCTACCGTGCCACTTCATGTGGCATATCAAGCGTAGCTGTCAATCCGCGACCAGATACCATCAGGTTGCGCACCAAAAAAGCACAATCTCAGACTTTATTGCACAGAAATAGTGCATTCAGCGATAAAGGGGGATTTGTACGCGTAATTTGCTTGCGCGCCAGGCTATAGATACTATATATAAACCTATGCACACAATAAGTTACAATTGGGATAAAATTAAACACACTGCCCGGAGGGCGCCCAATGAAGGCGGTCTGCTTTATTATTGACACCAGCGTAACGGGTGCCCAATTGCCCCGTCATCTACGCACTATTTACCAAGCAGCCACCAACCATCCCGCATGCACCCTGCAGGTGACCAGCCTCCACCGGGATCCTCGGCTAAAGCAGATGGAACAGCGCTTCGATGCTCACTGCACCACCCTGCCCGAGACCGCACTTGGCGCACGGCTTAATCATGCGGCAGCCGCCAGCCAGGCTGAATGGCTGGTCTTTGCTCTGCACGCCACGGCCCTGCCGGTCACCCTTTGGGTGGCGATGTTCCCCATGCTGGATAGCTACGCCGTGGATGCCGTTGTGCTCGGCTCCAATGAACCCACCTTGCCAGCACGTCTGTTGCAGCGTTTTCTAGCCACGACGCTGCAGTCGCCGCCTTACATTGCCGTGCGCCGCACCTGGCTCGAGCGCCTAGGAGGTTTCGACCCCGACCTTGACCGCAGCGCGCTGCACGATTTTCTACAGCGACTTCACGCTTGCCCGACCCGCATCCACACGCTGACCACCAACGACGCCACTGCCTCGCCAGGGGCCGCTTAGCGCATGGCCACATTCAGCTGCTTACCAAACATCATCGATCCGATTCGAGACTTGTTGACCACATTGCTCAGCACGACGCAGCCGGTCATGCTCACCACTGCAAGAATCGCGGCGTATATCACGATGGGCAGCGATAAAGGCGCGATAATCAGATCGGTAGCAATGAAAAACATTGGATGCGCCAGATAGATACTGAACGAATACACATTGATTCGGCGGACCCAGTTGGGTGCGGTATAGCCTTTGAGCTGACGCGTTGCGCAGAGGGTAAACAACACAAAAAACGGAATGATCCAGACCTCTTTCGAGGTGAAGTCGGGCAGGTGGGCAAGCGTTGCCACGCACAGCCCCAGCACAAACAGGCCCAGGCAGGCCGGGTGAGCCAGATACTTCATCCACATCGGGCGCTCTGCTTTGATGCCATTAGGCGCCAACGGGTAATAACGCACGAGCACCAATGCCAGGAAAAACAGATACAGCCAACCCAGCGGCGCCACCCATAGCAGGTACCCCGGCGGATCGACGCCATGCCAGTACGCCGTTCCCCAATACGCCATGCTGATCAAACAGGATAGCCAGAACCACGGCACCGGGTTGACTCGCCAGAGTCGAAGGCGAGTAAACAACCAATAGCCGACATAAAACTGCATCGCAATGATCAGGAAGTAACCGTGCCAGCCCGCATAAATAAAGTATTCAACGGCATTGGCCCAGAAACTGATCGGATCGCCTTGCGCCCATCTTGTCACCCACTCCGCCGTTGAATAGATAAATCCATAAACGACATACGGCAACATAATGTATTTAACCCGCTGACGTATAAACCCCTCGGGCACCGCTTTATCGTAACGAATGGCAAACACAAATACCGAAATAAACAGGAAAATCGGCGTCCCCAACACCATCGGGATACGCAAGAAATCGGTGACGAGATTATCGACGTAGTTGTTGACCTGATCCATCAGATGGAATAAAAAAACCGCAATACAGCCGTACGCTCTTAGCCAAAAGATTTCTTCTACTTTTTGCATGAACCCCTCCCGCCACGTTGTGTTGCGCCACGCTAACGCAGTCGCGCCTTGAACATCCCACTCCGTGCGCTGTCCGACCTCATCAGAACACGATAATTCCCGACAGACGAGGTGCTCATGAGAAAACGCCCCCTTTGGCGGTTCGGATTCATCAGCCTGTTTGGTTTATTCACGGGCCTATTGGCGACGTTTTCAACCGCCCTCGCCAGCAGTGTGGAGCGGCATCACTTCGATTCGCCGACGCTGGGTGACCCCTATCCCTACACGGTCTATTTGCCCGATGGTTACGACGAGGATAGCGACACGGTCTACCCCGTGGTTTACCTATTGCACGGCTCGTTTGGCAGCGAACGCGACTGGTTGAATAAGGGCAATTTGCAGCAGACCGCTGACCGGCTGATTCGCGCCGGGCACATTCCGCCCAGCGTCTTCATTATGCCGGGCAGCCGCAGCTGGTGGGTCGATGGCCATAACGGCGACGCCCGCAGCGCCTTTTTCGACGACCTCATGCCCCACGTGGAAGCGCGCTACCGCGTTGGCGATGAGCGCTCAATGCGCGGCGTGGGGGGGCTTTCCGCCGGCGGCTACGGGGCGCTCAACTTCGCCCTGGAACGCCCGGATCTCTTCGCGACGGTGGCTGCACTGAGCCCCGCCAGCTACGCGCCCTTTCCGCCCAGCAACTCCTCAGCCAACCGTCACCCTGCCTTTCTTGACGAGCAGGGAGAGTTCGACCGCCAACTCTGGCAGCAGTTGAACTACACGTCACACCTTGAGGAATACCGCATTAAAGTAACGCCTCGCCCCTTGGAAGAGCATAGCGATGTGCCCCATGTCCCCATGTATATCAGCGCAGGGCGCAGTGATGTATTTGACGCCGAGTTTCACGCGCGCCAACTGCGCCTAGCCATGGAAAAGATTCAACCCACCTCAGTGCACATGGACCTTTACCCCGGCGGCCACACCTGGAAAGTATGGCGAGCCAGCCTGCCCTCAGCGCTCATTTTCATGTTTCAGCACATTGGTGAACCCACGCAGAATGAAAACGGTGAATAGGCTACGCTAGAAAAACGACATTCCCGTGCAACGCATTATGAACAAGGAGTTTTCAATGCATCGACACATTGAGTGGGACGAACCGGGCAGCGCCAGCGTCACCCGGCTCTACGCCAACGACCCCAACGCCGACCCCACGCCACACACCGGCGACATCATATCGGCGCGGTACCAGGGCTGTTCGGTACGCATCGACGTGCGCAGCTACCGCGACGACGACGCCGTCAGCATTGGTGATGTCGTCGCCATCATCAACGCCCAAGGCCAACGCATCGACAGCCACGGCAAGCTCCACAAAGGCGACACCGTCCGCCTACCCGACGACAAGCGCGCCATGGAGCCGAGTCCGGAAGAGTAAGGCTAGTAAAATAGCTCCCGATAGATCCCTCGTTATGAACGAGGGATTATTCACTTTTAAGCTCTCCCCAAACCCTCCTCATTTTAACTTTACATAAGGTTTAATTAATATTTATCCGGCACGGATTAAGTGCGCGACTGCATGATTCACGTTGCCCTGGGCCACTGAGCGCGTAAAATATGGCCCAATTTTTTGGCTTTTTAATCGTTATGTTATAACCTATTCAATTATTCACGAGGTCGGCTTAATGAGTGAGCATTCGCATCGCCATAACAAGGAAGGCCCTTGCCATTTTTCGCTGATGTCGCTGTCGGCGTTGCGGCGGCTGCTGTCGGTTTCGGTGCCTTTGCTGGTGCTGTGGTTGATGGTGGGGTGGGCTAACGGGTGGGCATTATGAGTCAGCGTTCACTATCACGCTTGCAGTTGCACAACCTGCATTTAGCCCAAGGGCACCGCACGGTGCTTGAGCATGTGGAAGGCGACTTTCAGCCTGGCGCGATTACCGCGTTGATTGGCGCTAATGGGTCGGGCAAAAGCACGCTCATTCAATCCATCATGGGTGAGCTACGCCCGATCAGCGGCAAGGTGGTATGCACCGTGCCCAAGGAGCGCCGCGCCTGGCTGCCGCAGCAGTTGGCGTTGGACCTGACCTTCCCGATGAGCGTGGAAGAGCTGGTGATGACCGGCAGTTGGCCAAGCCATGGGGCGCTGAAAGGCTACTGCGCGGCGCATTACCGCAAGGGTCGCGAGATCATGGCGCGGTTGGGTATTTCGCACCTGGCGCACCGCCCGCTGGGCGAGCTTTCCGGCGGCCAGCGCCAGCGCGCCTTAATCGGCCGTACGCTGATGCAGGAAGCCGAGCTGTTACTGCTCGACGAGCCGTTTGCCAACGTGGATAGCGAGACGGTGGATATCCTGATCCGCATCTTGCGCCAGATGGCCGACGAAGGAGCCACCCTGATTTTGGTGCTGCACGATATGGATCACCTGCGCCGCCTGGCCGACGAGGTGTTGATGCTCAACGGCGGACATGGCCGCTGGGTCTCGCCAAGCGCCTTGACGCACCAACACGCTCCGGCGGAAGTAGTGCCGTTCGCGCTAGGAGGTCAACATGCTGGCACTGCTTGATGCTTGGTTTATCGCGCCTTTCGATTACGGCTTTATGCGCCGTGCGGTGGTCGGTGGTCTGGCGCTCTCGCTGGCGGCGCCCACGCTTGGGGTATTTCTGGTGTTGCGCGGCATGAGCCTGATTGGCGACGCCATGGCCCACGCCATTCTGCCTGGGGTTGCGTTGGGCTTTTTGCTGGCCGGGTTTTCGCTGCCGGTCATGAGCATCGGCGGCGTGCTGTTTGGCGTCATGGTGGCGCTACTTGCCGGGGCCGTTTCCAAAATGGGCGGCCAGCGCGAAGACGCGGCCATGGCGAGCTTTTTCATTATTTCACTGGCCGCCGGCGTGATGCTGATTTCTATCGGTGGCAGCAGCGTCGACCTGACCCACGTGCTGTTTGGTTCGATTCTGGCGATCAACTCCACCGCGCTGTTACTCATCGCGGGGATGAGCACGCTGATTGTGCTGACCCTAGCGGTGATTTTCCGCGCCCTGGTGGTGGAATGCCTGGACCCGCTTTTTTTGCGCGGCCAGAGCCGGCGAAGCGGCTGGGTGCACAGCGTGTTTTTGGGGCTGTTGGTGCTCAACCTTACCGCCGGGTTTCAAACCCTGGGAACACTGATGGCGGTAGGTTTGATGATGCTGCCTGCCACGTCGGCGCGCTTTTGGAGCAAGCGCCTGGAGGGCTTGATCGGCATTGCCGTGGCGCTTGCGATGATTGCCAGCACCGGTGGGCTGTTGCTGTCGTTCCATCTCGATATTCCCTCAGGCCCCAGCATTATTCTGCTGGCTGGCAGCGGCTACCTGCTCTCTGCCCTGTTCGGCCGCTATCACAGTTTGGCGGCCCGGTGGCGACGTAAAACGTCGCCGCTATCGGCCGAGCCGAGCGCTTAACGTTCGGGCGAAGCCCGCTATATTGCTAAAGGAGCAAAAACATGACATTGCACCCTTCCCGCTGGCTGGTTGGCGTATCGGCCCTACTGGCGTTACCCGCCGCCATGGCGTCTGAACGCGTTCAAGTAGTCACCAGCTTTTCGATTCTGGCCGATATGGTCGAACAGGTGGGCGGCGAGCACGTCGAGGTGACCTCGCTGGTCGGTGCCGACGGCGATGCTCACGTCTATACCCCAAGCCCCGGTGACGCGCGGGCGCTGGCCGACGCGGACCTGGTGGTGTTCAACGGGCTGCTGTTTGAAGGCTGGATGGAACGCTTAATTGACTCCAGCGATTATACCGGGGCACTGGTGACGGCAACTCAAGGCATTGAGCCACTCGCTCGGTCAGGCAGCGATGACCATGGCGATCACGAGCACGGTCATGACGATCACGCTCACGACGACCATGGACATGACGATCATGGGCATGACGACCACGGTCACGATGAACACGCCCATGGCGATGATGACCCGCACGCCTGGCAGGACCTGGCCCGCGCCGAAACCTACGTCGAGAATATTCGTGATGGCTTGATCGAAGCCGATGGCGACAATCGCGAGGCTTATCAGGACAATGCCGAGCGCTATTTGGCCGAGATCCAAGCGGCCGATGAAGAAATCCGCGCGCTGATTGAAGAGATTCCTGCTTCTACCAGCGTGATCACCGGTCACGATTCGTTTGGCTACTTTGCCGATGCCTATGGCGTGCGTTTTCTGTCTCCCGTTGGGCTGTCGACAGAAGCCGACCCCAGCGGGGCCAGCATGGCCGAGCTGATCGACGTTATTGAAGAAGAAAACGTCGAGGCGCTGTTCCACGAAAACATGACCAATCAGTCGGTGCTTGATCAGTTGGCAGAAGAAACCGGGTTGAGCGTGGCTGGCACGCTGTATGCCGATGCACTGAGTAGCGAAGGCGAAGCAAGTACTTACTTAGGCATGATGCGCCACAATGCCAAAACGCTGCACGATGCATTAGCCGAGCCCGGCCATGAAGCGTCTGGACACGACGACCATGACCACGACCACGACCACGACCACGACCACAGCGAGCATAGCCACTAATCGGCCCGGATCAACAAGCGCTGCTCAGGCGTTGGTCGCCTTGAGCAGCCATGCTCGGAAGCACGCCATGGCGTGGGTTTCGGTGCATGTCTGCAGGCGCGTCAGCCAGTAGCCGCCCAAACTGACGGCGGTGTCAAAAGGCTGTACCAATGCGCCGCTGCTCAGTTGACGGGGAAACATCCGCGGTGGCGCCAGCGCCACCCCTGCCCCTTGCAAGGCCGCTTCCACCATCGCGATGGATGAATCGAATACGATGCTTTTGGTCATTGGGTAGCTACTGGGCAATCCTGCCGCCAGTAACCACTCGGTCCATTCATCAGCGCGATAGGAGCGTAGCCAGGTCTCGTCCAGTACATCGGCTGGCGTGTTGAGCCGGGCCGCTATCTCTGGGATGCACATTACCGATAGCGACGCCGGAAATAGGGGCTGCGCGGCGGTACCGTGCCAAGCCCCGGTGCCAAAGCGGATTGCAAAGTCGAGGCCCTCGGCGGCTAGCTCGGCGCGATTGTTATGGGTGGAAAGGCGCAGGTCGATAAACGGGTACTGTTGCTGAAAATCATCCAGACGTGGCAATAGCCAGCCGACGGCAAATGTCCCCACCACGCCCACATGTAGCACTTCCCGGTAACCGCTCTCGCCTATCCGGTCCAGGGTATGCGCCATCTGGTCAAAGGCGCTCTTCAGCACCGGCAACAGCCGCTCGCCCTCCTGTGTCAGCATCAGCCCTCGGGGCAGGCGTTTAAATAGCGGTACCTTCAGCTGACTTTCGAGCAGTTTGACCTGGTGGCTAACGGCCGCCTGGGTGACACAGAGTTCATCCGCTGCCCCGGTAAAGCTCAAATGCCTCGCCGACGCTTCAAAAGCACGCAAGGCGTTTAACGGCAGATAAGAACGTGCCAATTCAGACCCCCTAATTTTTCTAATGGCTTAGGCAAAATATCACTGTTTGTCACCCACGCGTACCCGCCGTATGTTAGCAACTGCCACGCCCGTACCGGCTGCAATAGCGCCCGGCCAACGGTCACTCACGCTTTCCTTAACACCAGCAACAGGATACAAGTATGCGCAGGATGTTTGCCGCAAAAACCGGCCTTATCATGACAAGTTCTCTTCTTATCGGCGGCAATGCCTGGGCGTTTGAAGACGCTGATAAAGCAGACATTGAGGCGCTGACGGAGGACACCATCGCCCCGCTCATGGCTGAGCACCGCATTCCGGGGATGGCAGTCGCACTTAGCATTAAGGGCCAGCCGTATTATTTTAATTATGGCGTTGCCGATCAAGAAGCGAAAACCCCGGTCACCGACGAGACGCTGTTCGAGCTTGGGTCCGTCAGCAAGATTTTCACCGCGACGCTTGCGGCCTATGCGGCTTCCAATGATGCCCTGTCGCTTTCTGATTCGGCCAGCCAGCCCTTGAAGGCAGCGCCTTCGATGAGATCACGCTGCTGGAACTAGGCACCTACACGGCAGGCGAGCTTCCTCTGCAGTTCCCGGAAGCGGTGCAAGATGAAGCGGCGATGGTGGACTATTATCGCCAGTGGCAGCCTGAATCATCGCCCGGTAGCCATCGGCTCTACTCCAACCCAAGCATGGGCCTGTTCGGTTATCTCGCCGCGCAAAGCCTTGGCAAGCGGTTCGAGACGCTGATGGAGGAAGACCTGTTCGCACCGCTGGGGCTTGAGAACAGCTATTACCAGGTCCCTGACGATCAAATGGCGAGTTATGCCTACGGTTACTCTAAAGACGACGAGCCGATCAGGGTGAATCCAGGCATGTTGGATGCCGAAGCCTACGGTTTGAAATCGACCGCGGCAGACGTGCTGACCTTTGTGGAAGCGAATATGGACGGTGCCGAGCTTGATGAATCACTCGGCCAAGCCATGGAGATCACGCGCACCGGTTACGTTGACGTCGGCAGCATGACCCAGGGGCTGGGTTGGGAAAGCTACGCCTACCCGGTCGCTCTCGATGAGCTTGTCCAGGGCAATTCGCTCGAAATGATACTCGAAGCCAATCCCGTCAACCGCTTAAACCCACCGTTGGCCCCCAGGCAGCAGGCGCTTTACAACAAGACCGGCTCCACCAATGGTTTTGGCGGCTATGTGGCCTTTGTGCCCAGCGAGCAGATCGGTATCGTGATGCTGGCAAACCGCAATTACCCTAACGAGGCCCGCATCGAGGCAGCTCATCAAATCCTGACCGCGCTGACCGACGAGCGCTGAGTGCAGGAACGGCATCAGCGAAAGTTGCATTTTTCGCTGACGATAAGGAGACTAGCACCACTTCCTTTGCCTGCAAGAGTCAGCCCCATGCGTTTAAACGCCGACTTTACCCGCTTTGCCTGTGTGACACCGGAAGATTACCGCTGGGTGGCCTCGCCCAGCGCTGGCGTCGAACGGATGATGCTCGACCGTATTGGCGACGAGGTGGCCCGGGCCACCAGCCTCGTCCGCTACGCGCCCAATAGCCAGTTTGACCCTCATGTCCACGGGGGTGGCGAAGAGATTTTAGTGCTGGAAGGCGTGTTTGCCGACGAGTATGGCCGTTATGCCGCTGGCAGCTATCTGCGCAACCCCATCGGTACCGGCCATACGCCGCAAATTGGCGATCAAGGCGCGCTGATTCTGGTCAAGCTGACCGGCGGGCTGGAGCTTTTCGTGCTGGAAGGCACCTTGAGCGACGGCGATCGGGAATACGCCGCGGGTAGCTGGTGTCGCTACCCAAGTGGCGTAGCGCTGACCCTTACTGCTGGGGAAAGCGGGGTGCAGCTGTATCTCAAGCGCGGTCATCTGCCGCCTGCGCAGGCGGCGTCAGCCTAGCGCCAGAAAGGGCAGCAGCGTTAATGCCACCAGCAACACGATAGCCACGCCCACCAGCGTGACTTGCACGGGATGGGCGCTAAAACGCTGCCATAAGGTAGGCGCATCGCCCCGCGCCAGTGCGTCGTGGTGTTCTTGCCTGGCCCGCACCTGGCGCTCGGCCTGATACTCGGCCAGCAGCGCGTTGGCGTCCTCAAGCTGGCTTAGGTCACGCAGCCAGATGGCATCCACGCCCAGCCGGAAGAAGCCAGCCTGAGTCTCGTAAGTCTCCATGCCATGGGCATCAAGCAGCTGACGGACCTCCATGGCTTCCTCTTCGGTGACGTGGCGCAGGCGAAACAGTAAATGCGCCATGCTAATCGCCCTTACCGGCCATCAGATCCGCTTGAATCACTTCAATCCAGTAGCCATCCGTGTCTTTAACAAAAATCACGTCTTGCATCTTGCCCTGGTCGGCACGCTTGACGAAGGTGACGTCGTGCTCGTCAAACCATGCCTGCGCCGCCGCCAGATCGGGAACGCTGAAGCAGATATGGCCAAACCCCTGGGGCTCCGCGTTGCCGTCGTGGTAGGCAAAATCCTCCTGGTTCTCCGTGCCCCAGTTGTGGGTCAGTTCTAAAAGACCCTTCTGGCTAAACGTCCAGGCGGTTCTTGCCTGCGTCTCTTCGGGTACCTGATCGCCATCTTCCAGGTTCGCCAGGAAATAGAGCGAGAACTGCATTTCTTCAAAATCAAGCCGACGCATTACCTGCATACCAAATACCTGTGAATAAAACGCCAGCGCTCGCGCGGGATCCTTAACCCGCAACATGGTGTGGTTCAGGCGAAATCCCTGGGTTTGCCGGGGGGCTGGCGCCACCCCTGGATGCTGCTCACCTTGAAACGACATGCTCTGTCTCCTTTGACGTATCGATTACTTTGTATAAGGCTGTAGAAGCTTGGCTATTAGTCTTTAACAACCATTGTGATGCGCCCTCATGGCTTACCAATGGTCTGTGTTTGTTGTTCCATCATGAGGGCAGTCTGACAAAATACCAGCCATTACGCTAAGGAGGCCGTATGACCCGTGATCTCAATGTGCTGGGTGAACCGCTCACCCCGTGCTGCCATGACCCCAAAACCGGTTTTTACCGCGATGGGTTTTGTCGTGTGGGGGCGGATGATGTGGGCGTTCATTCAGTGTGCGCGATGCTGACCGAAGAATTTCTGGCCTTTTCACAGGCCCAGGGCAACGACCTGGTAACGCCGCGGCCTGAATTTGGTTTTGCTGGCCTAAAGCCCGGCGACCGCTGGTGCCTGTGCGCCTCACGCTGGCTGGAAGCCGCCGAGGTAGGCTTGGCGCCCCCCGTCATTTTATCCGGCACTCACCAAAAAACCCTCGACATCATCGCGCTGACCACCTTACGCCAGCATGCCCTGGATGCTGTACATTAAATAGCATCAATGCCTGGAATTTTTATGCAAATACCCTACACTTCCGCTATACAATTTATACATCCCATTATTTGATCCCCAAGGAAGGGGTTCTGACTAGGAGCAGGTCATGGCCTCAGTTGATATGACCCTTGGTGATAACATCACCTTGAAGCAACTTTCCCATGCGCTACGTAATGGCTTTTCGCCGATTGTGGAAGTTGAATCGATGGACGGCATCTATAAAGTCCGCTTTCACCATGCCAACGGGGTTTCTGATTTATCTAATGCCCAGGGGCACGTCAGCACCTTTTTGGGTACCGGCGAAATTCGCGACACCCTTGGTGAATTAGGTTTAACTCATGGTGTACTGACCTTTGCCGACCAGTGCGGTGACGAAATGATCGGGGTTGAGGGGAAAGCTATGACCCCCGATGAAATGCTCACCTACGGAACACGCATCTCGTTTCGTTAAACGAGCCTCTCCAGGGCTTTACAGCCCTGTTAAAGCCATGGATAGTATGTTCACGACAGGGGCGCTCGTCATTGAACGGGCTGAGAAGCACCCTTACAACCTGAACCGGCTAATACCGGCGTAGGGAGTCGTGGTGCCCTGCCATCACCTCCCTGCCGGGAGATCTCCATGACCACCCCTACTTTTGGCGACAGCTTGACTGCGCTGCGCAATACCGCACCGCTTATTCATTGCATCACCAACTATGTTGCGATGAACAGCACCGCAAACCTGCTGTTGGTCACCGGAGCATCGCCCGCCATGCTCCACGCCACCCAGGAAGTTTCTGAATTCACAGCGCTAGCCGATGCACTGTCGGTCAACATTGGGACGCTTTCATCGCCCTGGGCCGAAGCTATGCTGCTTGCCGCGCGCACCGCTCACGAGCACGACACGCCCTGGGTACTGGATCCCGTCGCTGTTGGTGCGACCCGTTATCGCCAAACGGTCTGCGCAGACCTGCTGGCTCTTAAGCCTAGCGTCATTCGTGGCAACGCCTCTGAAATTCTGGCCCTCAATGGTCTAGCCCACCAAGGCAAAGGAGTGGATGCCACCGCGTCGACCGACGATGCCATAACGGCGGCCATGGCATTGGCCGAGCGGCAACAGTGTATCGTCGCCATGACCGGTGAACGAGACAGGGTGACCAACGGGAAGGCAGGCTTCACAATCAACGGCGGCCATTCTTTGATGCCCCGTGTTACCACGCTGGGCTGTGGGCTTAGCGCCCTAGTAGCTGCGTTTGTTGCCGCCAACCCGGACGAGCCGATGAACGCCAGCAGTGCCGCCGTGGCGTGTTTTGCGGCTGCCGGGAAGCGTGCAGGCGAGAATGCCCAGGGGCCGGGCAGCTTTTACGTTGCCTTTTTAGACGCGCTTTACCAGCTCACGCCTGATGAGTTGAGCCACTTTGCCCAGCGGGAGGTCAGCGATGCCCTTTGACCTATCGCTCTATCTGGTCACCGACGCAACCCTGTGCCAGCGCTACGGCCTTGAGCGGACAGTCAGCGAGGCCGTGCGCGGCGGTGTCAGCATGGTGCAGCTGCGCGACAAGCAGGCGAGCGATGCACAGATGATTGACCAGGCGCGGCGTCTGAAAGCCCTGCTGGTCGGCAGCGGGGTGCCGCTGATCATCAACGATCGCCTTGAGGTAGCGCTTGCCAGCCAGGCCGATGGATTGCATGTCGGTCAGAGCGATACCGCGGTTCACCAAGCCCGCGCTGCAATGGGGCCTCAGGCCATATTGGGTCTCTCGATCAACAGCGTGGAGCAACTTCATGACGCACCCACGGATCAGCTTGACTACGTTGGCATCGGGCCGATCTTTGCCACCCCCAGCAAACAGGATCACGCCCAACCGATTGGCTTTGGCGGTCTTGCCTCCTTGATCAAGCATTGCCCGCTACCCAGCGTAGCGATCGGCGGGCTTAATGCTAGCCACGTGAGTGCGATACAGCGGGCGGGAGCAGACGGACTGGCGGTCATCTCGGCGATTTGCGGGCAGCCCGACCCCGAAGCTGCGGCGCGAGCCTTCAAGCGTTAAGAGCCGAGCCTAAGCCGTTGGGCGACGCTTCAAGGTAGTTCGCCGGTCGTGATAGGCAATCGCCAAGCCGCTTACCATGATCAGGGCGCTGCCTACCCACACCCAGAGGTCAGGTAGCTCGCCCCAGAACCACCAGCCGAGCAGCACCGCCCAAAGCATCCGGTGACCACCAAAGGTACACAGGTCATATAGAACAACATCGCCCAAAGGTGCTCACGGCCCCCGTAACGGCGCGCGGTAATCATCATCAGAGCATAGAACAGCGCCGCCCCCACCAGCACCAGGGCACCCAATTGAAAGGCGTCGCCATCAGGGCGAACAATAATCAGCACACCCACGAACCCGACCAAAGAGGCGATAAGTACCGGTGGGTCAATACGCTCCCCAAGTAAAGGCACCGACAGCAGCGTTACAAACAATGGCGCCACAAAGGCAATCGCAGTGGCTTCGGCCAATGGCAATAACGTTAAGCCCCATACGAAACAGACCATCGTGGCGGTATAAATCAACCCGCGTAATAGATGCACGCCCGGTCGGCGGGTACGCAGTTTTCGCAAGCCACCGGCAAAATGGGCCAACAGGGCAATCATCGGCAGTGAAATCAACGCCCGAAAGAAAATAATCTGCAGCGGCGAATGCACCTCGCCTAACCACTTAGAGACAGCGTCCCCCAGTGCCAGGAATAGAACACCGGTACACATGCAGAGTATGCCTTTTAGCGACGTCGTCACCACAGTCTCCTTTTTTAGAATTGATTACCTAAAAAGTAAAAACCCCGCCAAAAAAGCCTTGGCGGGGTTTTTGGCACTGCTCTGCGCTATAGGCTTGCGTTGACGACCATGCAGTCCATTCCCCGCGAGCGCAACTGTTCGCATGCCTGGCGCGCCTGTTGTTCTTCCAGCGCCATCAGCCGAGCACGAAATATTGGGCTTTGGCCTACGGAGGAGTCTATCGCGACCTGGCCATCAAGGTCGCGGGGCAAGTGTCTTGCGGCCTCACGCGCATATCGTTGAGCCTGATCTTCCTGACTGAAGGCACCCACTTGTATCCCCCAACCACCTGTAGCACGAGACGCCATGACACGTTCACGGTCAATAAAGGCCTGTAGCGGATCTGTTTGCGGTTCAGAATCTTGCTTGGCCACATCAGGCGATTCGAAGGGAACGGTTTCAGACGCAACCACGGGCGCAGATTCCACCGATGCAGGTGCTTGCGGTTGCGGTTGCGGTTGCGGTTGCGGTTGCGGTTGCGGTTGCGGTTGCGGTTGCGAGGACGTTGGGGCAAACGTCATGTATTCAGCGGCAAAATCAAGGTCAGCCATCCAGTTGGACTTATCGATCAAATTAGCGCGGGTAAAGCTCCGATCCAGCAAGTTGGCCATGTGCTTATCGCGCGATTGGGCGGTAAAGCCACCCATCACGATAGCCATCAAACGACGATCACCCCGCTTGGCCGTGGTGATCACGTTGAAACCCGACGCGCGGATAAAGCCAGTTTTCAATCCATCCGCGCCGGGATAGTCACGCACCAGGCGATTATGGCTCGTATGCCGAGTGCCGCGATAGGTGAATTCCTGCAGACCAAAATAGTGATAGTAGTCGGGGAAATCCTGCATCACTCGAACGGCCAGGGTGATCATATCCCTTGCCGTCGAAATCTGCTGGTCATCGGGTAGCCCTGAAGCGTTGCGGAAGGTGGTATTGGGCATGCCCAGCTCGCGGGCTTTGTCGGTCATAAGCTGGGCAAAGCGACGCTCACTGCCGCCCAGCGCCTCGGCCATCACCACGGCTACATCATTGGCTGAGCGCACGGCAAGTGCGCGAATCGCTTCATCCACCAGGATGGAACTGCCGGGTGAAAGCCATAGCTTTGTTGCAGGCATGGACGCCGCCTGGGAGGACACCGGCAGCGGTTGATCCAGCTGCAAGTGCCCTTCATCGAGCGCTTCAAAGGCCAGATACAGGGTCATAATCTTGGTCAGCGATGCCGGATAACGACGAGCATCCGCATTTTCCGAGTAGAGTACTTCGCCTTCATCAAGATCAACGACCATTCCGGCATAACGGGGATTAGCCGCTTGGAGGGGCAGCGCGGTAAAAATTAACAACACCCCTATCAACAGCGATACCGCTTTCTCAGGCGCAACTCGCCGCCATTGCCTCGCTATCATATGTCCCCCTGACATTTTATTGTATGCCGCCGCCATGATATTCGATACCGCCTCGGGCTAATGCAAGGAGTATATACGCTGAACAGGTAACAGGGCGACATAATCGAGTAGGGTGAGGCGTTACCGCCTCATCCCTCTCACAGAACCGTACATACGGGCCACGTATACGGCTCATGTCATTAACTTACCCCGAACTCGGGGACAGTGATGCCCGTTTTGATCT
>JAIVHM010000263.1:0-1437 GCA_020201095.1 Halomonas sp.
CCATTATCTGGCGCTTGAAGCGCTGGGGGATGCGCCTGAATTGGTGGCCCGTCGCACCATTACTCGGGAAGACAGGGATCGCTTCAATGCGCGCCTGGCAAGCGTACCGGAAGCCTTGCGCCCCTACTGGTTGGCACAATACGCCAACCCGGTAAAACACAAGGCAGGACGTTTGACCAACTGAGGGCACCTGTCATGCTCGTTGGCTGAAAAAATGCTATTGTCGGGGTATTTAGTGGTCTCGCTCGACGCCCTGCCCGTCGCGATATAAAGGAGAATCCCATGTCCGCTTCAGAAATTCAGAAAACACGTATCATCAATGAGCTGCGCGGTTTTATTCGCAAGCTGCTGCAAGACCCCAAAATTCTCGAGCAATCGCTGACCATTGCCCGAGAAGAACTGGCCGAAGGCAGCAGTCCCGCCGTTATGGCGCGCATTGCCAACCAAATATCGGATACCAATAGCGTGCATATTCCAGAAGATTCCGCCGAGCATTCCGAAGCGGATAAGTTGTTTTTAGAGCTATTACGCGAAGTGGTTCAGGAGGAACAGGCGCTCTATTAACCCGTCGCCTGAGTCGCCTCAACGTTTTTATCTTTTTGTTAATGCCTGATCGGGATCTTCGTTCATCATGTCAACTACCTCCTCGCGCCGCATTCTGGTTACCAGCGCGCTGCCTTACGCTAACGGCGCCATCCATCTGGGCCACTTGCTTGAATATATCCAAACCGATATTTGGGTGCGCTTTCAGAAAAGTCGTGGCCAGCAGTGCTATTACGTCTGTGCTGACGACGCACACGGCACCGCCATCATGCTGCGTGCCGAGCTGGAAGGCATATCCTCCGAGGAATTAATCGACCGGGTTTCACGCGACCACCAAGCCGACTTTGCCCGATTCGGCGTTGCCTTTGATAACTATCACTCTACCCATTCCGATGAGAACCGCTATTACAGCGAACTGATCTATCAACGCTTACGCGATAAAGGCCATATCGCTACGCGGGAAATTGAACAAATGTTCGACCCGCAAAAGGGGTTATTTCTCGCTGATCGGTTCATTAAAGGCACCTGCCCCAAATGCAATGCGGACGATCAGTACGGTGACAACTGTGAAAAATGCGGTGCGACCTATACGCCCGCCGAGTTGATAGATCCGGTCTCGGCGATTTCCGGGGCCACGCCAGAAGTCCGCAGTTCCACGCACTACTTCTTCAAGTTGCCGGACTTTGCCGACTTCCTGCAGCGCTGGATCAATGACGGCCATGTACAGCCGCAAATTCGCAACAAGCTGATGGAGTGGTTTGAATCGGGCTTTAACGAGTGGGATATCTCCCGCGACGCCCCCTATTTCGGCTTTGAAATCCCCGATGCCCCCGGCAAATACTTTTATGTCTGGCTGGACGCGCCAATCGGTTACCTGGCGAGCTTCAAAAACCT
>JAIVHM010000263.1:1466-4629 GCA_020201095.1 Halomonas sp.
TGCGAACACCCACCGCCGTTAACTGCCACGGTTTTGTCACCGTAGACGGCGCCAAGATGTCGAAGTCACGGGGAACCTTTATCAAGGCAGCCACCTACGCTGACTACCTGAACCCTGAATACCTGCGCTACTACTTTGCCGCCAAGTTGACATCCAAGGTCGATGACCTTGACCTGAACCTTGACGATTTTGCCGCCCGGGTAAATGCTGACCTAGTCGGCAAGGTGGTCAACATTGCCAGTCGCTGTGCCGGCTTTGTCAAAAAGCTTGGCGGCGGTCGCCTGTCAGCCCATTGTAGCGAGCCGCAAATGGTCGCCCGTTTTATCGCCGCCGGCGACAGCATTGCCCAGGACTTTGAAGCACGCGAATTCAGACGCGCGATGCGCCACATCATGGAACTGGCCGACGAGGCAAATACCTATATTGCCGAAAAAGAGCCCTGGGTGCTCGCCAAGCAGGAAGGCCGCGATGACGAGGTACTCGACATCTGTTCCATAGGTATCAACCTGTTCCGCCAACTGATGGTTTACCTTGCGCCGGTGGTTCCCGACATGGCTGAGCAGGCCAGAGCATTCCTGAATGTCGCGTCGCTGGACTGGGAAACTCGACAAAATGTGCTTGTCGACCATGACATCAACAAATTCAAACCCCTCATGCAGCGCATCGAGCGCGACAAGATTGACGCCATGATTGATGCCTCAAAGGATGATATCGTGGAAGAGCAAAAGCTTAAGGAAGCCCCCAAAAGTCCCTTGACAGACGATCCCATCGCGGCAGAAATCAGTTTCGATGAGTTTGCCAAGGTCGACCTGCGCATCGCTCGTATTGCCAAGGCAGAATACGTCGAGGGCGCGGACAAACTACTTCAACTGACCCTCGACCTGGGCGGCGAAACCCGAAACGTATTTTCAGGTATCCGCTCCGCTTATGCCCCGGAAGCGCTGGAAGGCCGTTTAACGGTCATGGTCGCCAACCTCGCACCGCGCAAAATGCGCTTTGGCGTCTCGGAAGGCATGGTACTCGCATCGGCCGACCAGGAAGGTATCTACCTACTCTCGCCAGACTCAGGCGCTGAACCGGGCCAGCGAGTTACCTAACAAGACCTAGTGCAAAAAGTGTAAAAAGTAGCGGCTATACGTCGCTGCTTTTTAAACAAACTGAGTTTGAGTCGCCACTAACATCCAGCGCATCATTCAGACTTTCGCTAGCCAGCACCGAAATTTCTCCGCACAATACGTCGCCATGAATGAACTCTTCGTGATTTTGATCAGCACCGCGCTGGTCAACAACTTTGTGCTGGTGCAGTTTCTTGGGTTATGCCCGTTCATGGGCGTGTCCAATAAGCTTGAATCGGCGATGGGCATGTCATTGGCCACGACCTTTGTGCTGACCCTGGCATCCGCCGCCAGTTTCGTGGTCTACCACGGACTGCTGGTGCCTCTGGACGTTACCTATTTACGCACCATCAGCTTTATCGTGGTGATTGCCGCTGTCGTCCAGTTCACCGATATCATGGTGCGCCAGCTAAGCCCCTTGCTACACCGCGTACTGGGTATTTTTCTACCCTTGATTACCACCAACTGCGCGGTACTTGGCGTTGCCCTGCTTTCGCTTAATCGCGATCTGAATTTTTTTGCCACCACCCTTTATGGGCTTGGCGCCGCAGTTGGGTTTTCACTCGTACTGGTACTGTTTGCCGCCATGCGCGAACGCCTTGCGGCAGCAGATACACCGCGGCCATTCAAAGGTGCTGCCATCGCTATGATCACGGCCAGCTTGATGTCACTTGCCTTCATGGGCTTTTCTGGCCTGGTCCACGGATAGGTGTATCTATGAGCGATACCTTTTCGATCATCGGCCTGCTGAGCGCCGTCGCTGTACTGACCTCGCTAGGCGTGGGGTTCGGTGCCCTGCTGGGCGCCGTTAGCGAGCGTTTCAAGGGCGATGAATCCAGCCTGGTCGAGCAGATTGATACCCTGCTGCCGCAGACGCAATGCGGGCAATGCGGCTATCCTGGCTGTCGCCCCTACGCCGAAGCCATCAACCAGGGTGATGCCATCAACAAATGCCCGCCTGGCGGCGAAGCCACCATTATCGCCCTCGCCGACCTGTTGGGCCGCACGCCTGAACCGCTGGATGGTGAAGCCCCAAGTGAGGATTTGGTGGCATTCATCCGCGAAGATGAATGTATTGGCTGCACCAAATGCATCCAGGCGTGCCCGGTGGACGCGATCATTGGCGCCGCCAAACAGATGCACACTGTTATCGAGGATGAGTGCACAGGCTGCGATTTATGTCTTGAACCCTGCCCGGTCGATTGCATTGATATGCTGCCGCGAAGCACACCGCTGGACCAATGGCAGCCCGTCACCTATCCACCCCAGGTCATTGCCAGTGACCGCCGCGCGTCAGTGGAGTTGCCTCATGGCACGCACGTTTGAGTTTCATGGGGGTGTCTATCCGCCCGAACGCAAACAGCGCTCCCAGGGATCGGTGCGCCATGCAACGTTGCCCGGTCGCGTCGTGCTGCGCCTGGACCAGCACGCCGGTCGCCCGGCCCTCGCCACTGTCGCCGTGGGTGATAGCGTCAAGGTGGGCATGCCTGTTGCCCGGCGCGACGGCATGATTTCAGCCGACTTGCACGCCAGCATCAGCGGCAAGGTCACCCAGGTAGATCGCCATAGCATCGCCATCGACGGTGACGGCGTTGATACCTGGCAACGATTGACGCCGCTTGAATGGCGTAACGCAAGCGCTGAGCAACTGCTGACGCGCCTGGAACAAAGCGGCGTGGTGGGGCTTGGCGGCGCGGGCTTTCCTACCCATATCAAGGCGCGCGTTGGCGAGCGCCAGCGTATTGATACCCTGGTGGTCAACGCCGCCGAATGCGAACCCTATATCACCGTGGATGACCTGACGCTCCAGCAGTACGCCTCGGATGTGCTGGAAGGTGCCCAGCTCATCGCCTCGCTTTGTGGCGCCAAGCAGATCACTGTCGGTATTGAAGATAACAAACCCGAGGCGATAAGCGCCCTGCGTCAAACGATGGCGGGAAGCCAGCCGCTAAGTGTGGCCGTCAGCGTGATCGCCACGCGTTACCCCAGTGGGGGCGAACGCCAGTTGATTAAAACGCTGCTCAACCGCGACGTGCCCGACCAGGGGC
>JAIVHM010000099.1 GCA_020201095.1 Halomonas sp.
ACGCGCGGTTGGTCAGCTCTGCTAGCACCGGGGCAGTGACCGACAACGAAGAGTAAAAGACAATAAAGAGTAACGCTGTCATTGGTAGGTCAAACGCCAGGGTTAACCTGGCGTTTTTATGTGCGCTATTAAGGGTTTGAAGAATGCAGACATCGCGAGTCAGTGAGGTGTTCAAGGCGTTTTTGTTGCTGGGCCTGACGTCCTTCGGCGGGCCAGTGGCGCACCTGGGGTACTTCCGCACCGAGTTTGTTGCGCGCAGGAAGTGGCTGACCGAAAGCGCCTACGCGGACCTGGTCGCGCTATGCCAGTTTCTGCCAGGCCCGGCAAGTAGCCAGGTGGGCTTTGCTCTGGGGCTGATGCGGGCTGGCCCCTGGGGCGCTGCCACGGCATGGCTGGCATTTACGCTGCCGTCAGCCATTGTGCTGGTGCTGTTTGCCTTTGGGGCGGCGGTGCTGGATGGCCCCATCGCCAGTGGCATTATTCACGGCTTGAAGGTCGTCGCCGTGGCGATTGTCGCCCACGCGGTGTGGGGCATGGCGCGCAACCTTTGCCCGGATAGTACCCGCGCGGGAATCGCGCTGGCCGCCGTGTTTGCCGTTGTGATCATCAGCGGTCCGCTTGGCCAAGTAGCGGCGATTGTGTTGGGTGGTTTGGCCGGGCTTGCGTTGTGCCGGGGCGTGGCGGCGGCCGCTGATGGCGAGGCGCTGCATTTCCCGGTCTCGCGTCAGGTCGGCATCATCGCGCTGGGATTGTTTGCTGGGCTGCTGGTATTGCTGCCACTGCTTGCTGGGATGGCGCTATGGTTGGATGTCACCGATGCCTTTTACCGCTCAGGCGCGCTGGTTTTCGGCGGCGGACACGTGGTGCTGCCGCTGTTGGAGGCGGAAGTGGTGCAGTCAGGCTGGGTGGCAGCCGACGAGTTCTTGACCGGCTACGGTGCCGCCCAGGCGATACCCGGGCCGCTGTTTACCTTTTCAGCCTATCTGGGCGCGCTGATTCCTGCAGGTGGCAGCTTGCTGACGGCGGCGCTTGCGCTGCTGGCGATTTTTCTACCGGGGTTCTTGCTGTTGGTGGGCGTACTGCCTTTCTGGAACCACTTTCGCCAGTGGCAGTGGGCTCAGGCGTTGATGCGTGGGGCCAACGCTGCGGTGGTGGGTATCCTGGGCGCGGCGCTCTATGATCCGGTATGGACGAGTGCTCATCCACGTTCAGGTGCTCAAGCTTTCCAGCGAGTAGGTCGCTAACCTTTTGAACGGGCAACCCCGCTCGGCGGGCGATTTCACGGCTTCCCATGTCTGATACCGCCACCAGACGTGCGATTATACGCATTAAGCGCGTACGTTTTTCGAGTTCCCTGACATCGAGGTCAGGGCTGCTTCGCGGGGGGTCGAGCAGATCCGCGTGTGCAGTTAAGCGTGCCGTACTCATGAGGCTCCATCAGTCTGAAATGACAAGGACACAATGCCGCCAACCGCGGCGCATTTCAATGTCTTTTTTGATGAAAATTTCAGCGCATGGAAGTCCCCCCGCAATGGGCTTGGCTCTGGTAAACTAACCCCTTAATTTTTCGTCTGTCCTCATGCGTGAGGCACGGTATATTGAGCGTATGAATAAGGCCATGGGCCGAGGAGTGATGGCATGTCGTCGAACAGCGCACCCAAAGTGGGTGTGATTATGGGGTCAAAATCGGATTGGCCGGTCATGGAGCACGCTGTCTCTATGCTGGAGCGTTTAGGCGTGGCTTATGAAACCCGCGTCGTGTCGGCGCACCGTACGCCTGATCTGCTGTTCGACTATGCCAAGGGCGCCGCCGAGCGTGGCCTGCAGGTAATTGTGGCGGGCGCCGGCGGTGCTGCTCACCTGCCGGGTATGGTGGCCTCACAAACGCCGTTGCCGGTGCTTGGCGTGCCGGTGGAGTCCAAGGCGTTGAAAGGGCTTGATTCGCTGCTCTCGATTGCTCAAATGCCGGGCGGCATTGCGGTCGGCACGCTGGCCATTGGTAAAGCGGGCGCGACCAATGCAGGCTTGCTGGCGGCACAAATTGTCGGTTTGCAGGATGCCGAGGTGCGCAATGCCGTGGAGGCGTTTCGCGCTGAGCAGACTCAGAAAGTGCTCGATAACCCTGACCCGCGCCCCGACCCGCAAGCCGAATAAGGAGGCCAGCTATGCAGTCTGTCATTGCCAACAACATCGGCATTTTAGGTGCCGGTCAATTGGGCCGCATGCTGGCCCTGGCGGGCTACCCGTTGGGCAATCGCTTCACGTTTCTGGATACCACGGGTAACCCCAGCGCCGGCATTGGCGAGGTCATCGTTGACCCCGACAATCAGCATCTGGCTGCGTTTCTCGAAAAGGTCGACGTGGTGACCTACGAATTCGAACACCTGCCGGTTCAACTGGTGCGCGACATTGAGCAGCATAAGCCGGTTTACCCCAGCAGCCGTGCCATTGAAGTATGCCAAAACCGCGTGGAAGAGAAGGCGCTGTTCGATCGTTTGGGTATTCCCACGCCCGCTTACCGTATCGTCGAAAGCGCGGAGCAGCTTGAAACTGCTGCCCGTGAGCTTGGCTGCCCGATAGTAGCGAAGTCCGTTACGGAAGGCTACGACGGTAAAGGTCAGGCGGTGCTCAAACAGCCCGAACAGGCGGGTGACGCCTGGCGTGATATTGGCCACCGCCAACTGATCGTTGAAGCCTTTGTCGACTTCGTGCGCGAAGTGTCGATCATTGCTGTGCGCGGCCGCGATGGCGAGGTGGTGTTTTACCCCATGGCGGAAAACCAGCATGTGGATGGCATCTTGCGTTATTCGGTCGCGCCGCTGCCGGATCTTGACGAAAGCATCCAGCAAACGGCAGACCGCTACATTCGCTCACTGCTGGATGAGCTTGACTACGTTGGCGTGCTGGCGCTCGAGCTTTTTCAGGCTCGTGACGGCAGCTTGTTGGCTAATGAAATGGCCCCCCGCGTTCATAACTCGGGCCACTGGACCATGAATGGCGCGATGACCAGCCAGTTTGAAAACCACCTGCGTGCGGTGCAGGGGCTGCCCCTGGGGAGCCCGCAGGCAATCGCGCCTACCTGCATGGTCAACGTCATTGGTCAGGAGGGTGATAGTGCAGCGCTGCTGGCGCTTCCGAATACCCATCTGCACCGTTACGACAAGACCGAGCGCGCTGGGCGTAAGCTGGCGCATATCAACGTGGTGGCGGACACCCACGCCGAACTGCTTGAAAAGGTGCGCGCCTGTCAGGCCCTGTTGCCGGGGGCGCCCCCTGTCTCGTGGAGCTTTGAAGCAACCTTGTAAGTCTAATCGCCGCCTTTTAAGGCGGCTTTTTTATGCGCAAACGCGCCAATTGCTAACTTCAGTCGCAAAGCATTAGAAAATCGGCTAAAAAGGGTCAGAATAATTAATCAATAAGACTGGTTAAGAAGCCAGCTTGGCACCTTACAAGGGACTTTGTATGCCACAGCCTTTTAATACGGCTATTGCGTCGGGTCTGCGCAGTCGTTTCCAGAGTGAACACCATGTCACGTTGAAAAGCTTGCGCAGCGAAAAAGTACGTCTGTTGTATGAAAGCTTATGGTCGCCTTTGCTCACCAGTGTACTGGCGGCTACTCTGCTTGGCGCCGCGCTTTGGCCGGTAGTAGACCATTGGAAGTTAATTGGTTGGTGGTCACTTTTGGTAGTGGTCTCGGGCATACGCCTGGGGCTTGCCTACCATTTTCAGCGCTTACCGGACCTGCAGCAGCAGCGCCAACGCTGGTTGTATCGGTTTAGTATCGGGGCCATCGCGGCGGGCTGTGTATGGGGCCTGGGCAGCTTTATACTGTTT
>JAIVHM010000166.1:0-8315 GCA_020201095.1 Halomonas sp.
CCTCAAGCATGGTGCGGGTGAACTTGTCCATGCGGGTGGCAGTAGTAGGGCCTGCAGGGCCGACGACTTCGTCACCAATCGGATCTACCGGGCCAACATAGTAGATAAACCGCCCTTTCATATCGACAGGTAACGGCTCGCCCTTGGCAATCATATCCACCATGCGCTTATGAGCCGCATCACGCCCGGTCAGCAGCTTGCCATTCAGCAAGAGTGTATCGCCGGGTTGCCAGGTTTTGACGTCTTCGGGTGTCACCGTATCCAGATTGACACGTTTGACGTTGTCGCCTGCCGCGCGGGTAATTTCCGGCCAGTCTTCCAACTTGGGCGCAGGTAGCGCAACGGGGCCTGAGCCATCCAGCGTGAAGTGGGCATGGCGAGTGGCCGCGCAGTTGGGAATGATGGCGACTGGCTTATTCGCCGCGTGCGTTGGGTAATCCTTGACCTTGATATCCAGCACGGTGGTCAAGCCACCCAACCCCTGTGCACCAATGCCACTTTTATTCACTTTATCGAACAATTCCAAACGCAGCTCCTCGGCGCGATTGGTTGCCCCACGCGCCTGAAGGTCCTGGATGTCGATCGGGTCGAGCAGCGCTTCTTTGGCAATTTCCATAGCTTTTTCAGCCGTGCCGCCAATCCCGATACCCAACATGCCGGGTGGGCACCAGCCTGCGCCCATCTTAGGCAGTTGCTCCATCACCCAATCCACCACGCTGTCAGAGGGGTTGAGCATGGCAAACTTGGATTTTGCTTCGCTACCGCCGCCTTTGGCCGCTACATGAATATCGACTTTATCGCCCGGCACTATTTTGTGGTGAATAATTGCCGGCGTGTTGTCCTTGGTATTCTGACGCTTGCCGTCAGGGTCCGCCAGAACAGATGCCCGCAGGATATTGTCGGGAAGCTGGTAGGCGCGACGCACCCCTTCGTTGACCATGTCATCCAGGCTCATGTCGGCTTCCCAGGTCACATTCATGCCCACATGAACGAACACGGTGACGATACCGGTATCCTGACAAATCGGGCGATGGCCGGTGGCACACATCCGCGAATTGATCAGAATCTGGGCAATCGCGTCTTTAGCGGCGGGGTTTTCTTCACGCTCATAAGCGGCCGCCATGGCAGCGATGAAGTCTTTGGGATGATAGTAAGAGATGTACTGCAGTGCATCGGCAACGCTTTGAATCACGTCGTCCTGGCGAATCACGGTCATGGACAAACTGCTCCTCAGTTATCGTCTTGTCGGCCGCCTGATTGGTTATTGGAATAGCGGCCTATTGGCATGTCGGTATTATACCGTATTGGCATTTCTACAGCAGCAACACTAATGACACAGGCAGTTCAGGGTTTCAGTTTTTTTTACATAATCACAAGTAAGATAACGGTATAAAATTACGACGCATTTATTTGACAACTCGGGCACCAGTAGAGCCGCCGGGAGCCGACCATCATGCGTTCGATGACACTACCGCAGCGGTGGCAGGAAAGCCCCGCCCGCTCAAAGACGCTGAATCGCCATTGACGACGCGGCTCACCTGCGGCAATGGCCTGCTCAATCCAGGGCTTTGTATTGGTAACACCCGCCTGCTGATAGGCTTGAAGGGTCGTTTCGATAATCTGGGCGGCCAACTGTTGGCGCTGTTGCTCGGTTAAATCAACCGGGCGTTGCTTGGGGTGGCAATGGGCAAAGAATAGAATTTCTGAGCGCAGATAATTACCTAACCCAGCGACAAAACCTTGGTCGAGTAGCAATGCACCGAGGCTACGCCGATGAAATTGCTTAAGGCTCAAGCGCTGCTGTACCTGCAGTAGAGTCACCTCTTGGCTCAGCAGATCAGGCCCTAACCGGGATAGAAACGGATGCTCGGTAAGATTATCTTCGTGCCAGAGTGAAATATCGGACGCGCTGAAGAGACTGGCGCAGCGCCCTTCTGTGCTTATTCGAACGCGCAACGAGCGCCGGGTACTAGGAAGTTTATCCTCTTTATGCAGTTTCCAAACCCCATAAAGCTGATTATGGGAGTAAAGCACACGCTGATCAGCGAACCGGATCAACATTGCCTTGCCTCGGGTATCTACCCGCAAAACACGCATCCCAATCAGCGACGCTGCCTGCTCGGCCAGTTCTGGAAAAGCGAACCAGACATCGTCAATAACCCGACCGCCAATCTGTCGTTCAATACGATCCGCCGCACGACGGATTTCTGGTCCTTCAGGCATGCCCTACCCCAGCGCTAGCTGTTTTTCTTTCATCTTATGCAACTGATCGCGCAGACGTGCCGCCTCCTCAAACTCGAGGTTTTGCGCCGCTTCAAACATGGCATCCTCGATTTTGCTGATCGCCGCGAGGAAATCTTGCTTGCCCATGGTCGCGGTATCGTACTCAGCAACACTTTCCGCTACTTTGCGATCACTGCCTCGCTTACGGCTGCTTTTCTTGCCAGGCGCCTGCGCGGCTTCCATGATATCGGTGACCGAACGGGTAATCGTCGTCGGGGTTATGCCATGGGCTTCGTTATGGGCCTTTTGCTTGTCACGCCGGCGTTCGGTTTCATCCATCGCCCTGCGCATGGAATCAGTAACCCGGTCGCCATACAGAATGGCTTTACCCTGGGCGTTACGCGCGGCGCGACCAATGGTCTGAATCAATGAGCG
Organism: Halomonas sp.; assembly: GCA_020201095.1. Classification (GTDB taxonomy): domain Bacteria; phylum Pseudomonadota; class Gammaproteobacteria; order Pseudomonadales; family Halomonadaceae; genus Vreelandella. The sequence continues at coordinate 2,659 of JAIVHM010000166.1, forward strand.
TTCGTTACGCAGAAAACCTTCCTTATCGGCATCCAGAATGGCAACTAACGATACTTCAGGGATATCCAACCCTTCACGCAGCAGGTTAATCCCCACCAGCACATCAAATTTACCCAGCCGTAGGTCGCGGATGATTTCCACCCGCTCGACAGTATCGATATCCGAGTGCAGGTAGCGAACGCGGATACCATGCTCGTCCAGGTATTCGGTCAGATCTTCTGCCATGCGCTTGGTGAGGGTGGTCACCAGAACGCGTTCGCCTACCTCAGTGCGAAGCCCGATTTCGGACAGCAAATCGTCAACCTGGGTGCTTGCAGGACGCACTTCAATTTCAGGGTCCAACAAGCCCGTCGGCCGCACGACCTGCTCAACAATCTGGCCTGCATGCTCGGCTTCATAGGGGCCCGGTGTCGCCGAGACAAAAATCGTTTGCGGCGAAATAGCTTCCCACTCTTCAAACTTCATCGGCCTGTTATCGAGCGCTGACGGCAAGCGGAAACCGTACTCCACCAGCGTTTCCTTGCGTGAGCGGTCACCTTTATACATGCCGCCTACCTGGGGCACGCTAACGTGGGATTCATCAATAAACAGCAACGCATCGTCAGGCAAGTAGTCAAAAAATGTCGGCGGTGGCTCGCCCGGTGCGCGGCCGGATAAATAGCGCGAGTAGTTTTCGATACCGTTGCAGTAACCCAGCTCAAGCATCATCTCGATATCGTAAAGCGTGCGCTGCTCGAGCCGCTGCGCCTCGACCAGACGCTCGTGCTTGCGCAACCACTCTAAGCGCTCTTTGAGCTCTGCCTTAATATCGTCAATCGCGCCTAGAATCGTCTCCCGGGGCGTCACGTAATGAGATTTCGGGTAGATGGTCATGCGCGGGACCTGTCCGCGCACATCGCCCGTCAAGGGATCAAAGAGCCGGATCGAGTCAATTTCATCGTCAAACAGCTCTACCCGAACGGCTTCCTCTTCGGCATCCGCCGGGAAAATATCGATCACATCGCCCCGCACTCGATAAGTACCGCGACGAAAATCCATATCGTTACGCGTGTACTGAAGTTCCGCCAGGCGACGCAGGAAGGCACGCTGGTCGATCAACTCGCCGCGGGTGAAATGCAAGCGCATCTTGAGGTACTGGTCAGGGTCGCCCAGCCCGTAGATGGCCGATACCGACACGACGATTAATGCATCTCGGCGCTCCAGGAGTGCTTTCGTCGCCGACAGGCGCATTTGCTCGATGTGGTCGTTGATGGAAGCATCTTTTTCAATAAACGTATCCGACGACGGCACATAGGCTTCCGGCTGGTAGTAATCGTAGTAGGAAACGAAGTACTCAATGGCGTTGTCGGGGAAAAACGCTTTGAACTCACCATACAACTGCGCCGCCAACGTCTTGTTGGGCGCCATGACGATCGTCGGCCGCTGCTGTAGCGACGGTGGCTGATATCTTCCAGCCGGGCACGCTGCTCAGGGTCATCAATGCCGTGAAAGGTCATCGTTACCGCCAGCTTGTAAACGCCTTTCGTTTCCTGGCGATCATCGCGCTGAACAGTGACGGTAATACCTTCCAGTGGCCATTGCTTACGTTTGGCATACATCTGTACGGTAATTGCCTTACAGGTTCCCAAGGCGATGTCAAAATAGTCATGGGGGTCAGGCGCGCTACCGTCTCCCCCCACAACGGGAGGCACATCGGCGGCCAGGTCTTCAAGGCCGTCAACCTCAACGCGTTGGCGGAAGACGCTATTGCGCTCACTGATCACCGTAATCGGCTTGTGCATCATGTTACCTTTATACCCAGGTTGAGCTTTTCAACGGCCTTGATGAGCGCCTCACGCTTGACCCGGCCGTCCACTTCAGCGCCATAGCGGCCCACTTCAGCGCTATCCACGCCGTCGAGCATCATCAGCGCTGTGGTAATCTGATTGACCTGTTCAGCGAATTTAACGCCGTGAAAGGTTAATGATTGCTGTGCCATCGGCTAGCCTTGTTTCAAATACATTGTACTGTACGGGTCAATGCCAACGTATATTGGCTCTCCGAGCGGATTGATATTGTCCTATGCAAAACTGATACAGACAACGAGTCTAGCATGCGGCGGGGACCTTGCAATCGCGGCCCATCGCCCGCACTTAAAGTAATATTGATTCGCATCACGATTCAGCCACCCCTTCAACAGGAGTTGTCATGGCGACCGTTCCCTCAATCGATGCCCTTAACAGCGGTATTCGCCTTAACCATTTAGCGGCGTTGGATATTCAAGGGCCCGATGCCGAGAAATTCTTGCAAGGGCAAACCAGCGCTCAGGTCAGCCTTGCCGATGGGCGCTTTGCACCGCTCACCTGTTTCTGTACGCCGAAGGGGCGCATGCTGGCAAATGCTCAACTAATGAAGGTCGGCGACAGTCATTATCGGCTACTTCTCAGCGTGTCGCTGCTTGAAACACTGACCAACCACTTAAAAAAATTCGCCGCTTTTTATAAAGCGGAGCTAACCCCACTTCCTGACCTCTTGCTGGTCGGCGCAGGGGAACATGCCCGCTCAATCGCGGAAACGCTGGATCTGCCCTTGCCCAGCGCACCCGGCACACAATCCGCCAACCAGCGCGCCTGCGTGCTGTGTTACCCGGGTGATACGCCGCGCTGGCTATTCTGCCTGGAAGACGACACCTTGATTCAGGCACTTGATGATGAAGCTGGTCGAGCGGCCTGGCAACTGGCGGATGTTCGCAGTGGCCTGGCATGGCTGACCGCGGCGCAGCAGGACCATTTCCTGCCGCAGATGCTTAACTGGGAAGCCTTGGGAGGTATCAGCTTCAAAAAAGGCTGCTACACCGGCCAAGAAGTCGTCGCCCGAGCCCATTTTCGTGGCCAGGTGAAGAAACGCCTGGCGCGCGCCGAGCTGACAAACTCAATTGCACCAACAACCGGCGATACGATCGTCAATGAAGCCAACAAAGCCGTTGGCGAAGTCGTCAACAGCGCCTTGAGCGAAACAGGCAGCATTGAGCTTCTGGCCGTCATGAATACCAAGGTAATGGAAGAGGCCATGCCCGTGTATATCGGGCAAGCCCCGTTGAAACTGCTCGACCTTCCCTACCCCATCGAACGGCTCGACCCGGAGCAGCTTGCCATGGGGCTGGCGAACTGAACGCTAGTCAATTAACCGCAATGGGTAAGCGAAACAGGCGGGCAGCATTGGCGCTGCTGATGGCGGCAACATGCTCGCGTGTTTGACCGCGTAATGCGGCCACAACATTGCAGACGTCACTCACTCGGCAGGGTTCATTGCGCTGGCCCTGGTAGCCACTGAGTGGCATATCGGGGCTGTCCGTTTCCAAAACGAAGCTGTCATCGGGTAATGTCTTGATAACGCGGTGCAATCGCTTTGCCCTTGAATAGGTCGCGGCACCGCCCAGCCCCAGGACATAACCAAGATCCACAAACTTTCTGGCCTGTTCGTAAGACCCGGCAAAGGCGTGGATCAATCCGGCTCTGGCAAGCGTGCGTTGGCGGAGCCGTTTGGCAACGGCGTCATTGGCTTTGACACAATGCACGACCACCGGCAACGCATGCTGCTTCGCCAAGCTTAATTGGGCATCAAAATACATCCACTGGGCATCAAGGGTAGTGTCGAAGCGAGCGTCAATCCCGCACTCGCCGACAGCCACCAACTCGGAACACTCATTCAGCAAGCGCTCGAGCTCGGCAAGGTCCTGATCAAGGTGTTCATCAATAAAGTATGGATGAAGCCCCGCGCAAACGCTGACATCCTGACGTTGCTGCCCCAGCGCCAGCAAGGATTGCCAGCGGGCGCGCATCGTCCCCGGCACGATGAAGTGCTTGACCCCCACGCCTCTGGCGGCTGCCATGACCGCATCACGATCTGGGTCGAATGCGGCGAAATCAAGGTGGCAGTGGGCATCAATCAGCATGCTCGCCTCGTGTTGCCAGGCTAGTGCTCGCGCGTAGGCTGGAAGCGGATATCCGGCCAGCGCTCCTGGGTCATTTGCAGGTTGACGCGGGTCGGCGCGATGTAGGTTAAGTAACCGCCGCCATCAATAGCCAGGTTAGTGCTTGCCTTACGCTTGAATTCCTCAAGCATCTTGGCATCTTCGCAATACACCCAGCGCGCTGTCTGAACATTGACGGCTTCATACAGGCAGTCAACCTTGTATTCTTCCTTCAAGCGGTGCGCCACCACATCAAACTGCAGGGTACCCACTGCCCCCAGAATCAGGTCGTTGTTGTCGATCGGCATAAAGACCTGGGTAGCCCCCTCTTCCGAGAGCTGCTGCAGGCCTTTCTGCAAAGCTTTCATTTTAAGCGGGTCTTTCAAACGAACGCGTTTGAAAAGCTCTGGCGCAAAGTGCGGAATACCGGTGAAGCGCATATCTTCACCCACGGTGAACGTATCACCGATCTGGATAGTGCCGTGGTTGTGCAAACCGATGATATCGCCGGGCCAGGCTTCTTCCACCTGGGAGCGGTCCGAGGCCATGAACGTCAGCGCGTCGGCAATTTTGACATCCTTGTTGATACGCACATGGCGCATCTTCATGTTCTTGTCGTACTTGCCCGAGCATACCCGCAGAAAAGCGATACGATCGCGGTGATTGGGGTCCATATTGGCCTGGATTTTAAACACAAAGCCGGTGAAACGAGGGTCGTCGGCCGGGACGTCCCGCACATCGGTTTCCCGGGCTTGGGGGGCCGGCGCATATTCGACAAAGCCATCAAGCATTTCGCGCACGCCAAAGTTACCCATCGCCGTACCGAAGTAGACGGGCGTCAGTTCGCCGCGACGATAAGCGTCAAGGTCGAACTGATGGGAAGCACCACGCACCAGTTCGACTTCCATGCGAAGCTCTTCGGCCTGGTCTTCGCCAAGCACTTCGTCAACCTCGGGACTATCAAGCCCCTCGATGCGCTTATCCTCGGGGATACGACTTCCCTGGCCCTGGGTATAGAGATGAACCACATCGTTATAAAGGTGATATACCCCGCGGAAATGCCGCCCCATGCCGATGGGCCATGTCATTGGCGCACACTGGATATTGAGCACCGTCTCGACCTCGTCCATCACCTCGATAGGATCACGGATATCGCGGTCCATTTTATTGATGAAGGTCAGAATCGGCGTGGTGCGTAGACGGCAGACATCCATCAATTTGATGGTCCGATCTTCAACACCTTTGGCGCCGTCAATCACCATCAGGGCGGAGTCCACCGCTGTCAGGGTACGATAGGTATCTTCAGAGAAATCTTCGTGACCTGGCGTATCGAGCAGATTAACGATGCGCCCCCCATAGGGGAACTGCATCACGGAGGTTGTCACCGAGATGCCCCGCTCCTGCTCCATTTTCATCCAGTCCGACGTGGCATGGCGATCATTGCGCTTGCTTTTCACCGACCCTGCCAGCTGAATGGCATTGCCAAACAACAGCATTTTTTCGGTGATGGTCGTTTTACCGGCATCGGGGTGGGAAATGATAGCAAAAGTTCTTCTAAGCCCGGTTTCCTGGGCTAATTGAGTATCTTTCATCGGGCCTCATCATTAGCGTTGACTCAGCTGAACACATAGATGCCAAGTGCCAGCGACTGAGCTATATGGCATTGCTGGCAATTGTACCCTCGCAGAGAGTATTGGGCCACAGG
>JAIVHM010000166.1:8378-28168 GCA_020201095.1 Halomonas sp.
GCCAGATCAGGCTCCGCGCCTGTATCGGCAGACGCCATGACGTCAGTGACTTGCTGCGCCTGGGTGTCCAATGCTTCCTTGAATACCTTCATCTGCGCTTGTTCCGCAGTCTGTGCCTGATTCATAGATAGTGAAGAGCTTACCGCATTACTGACCGCAACATCCATAGGTTCACCTCAATGTAGTGCAAATGTACTAGCAGACTAGCAAAAAGGATGATGACACGCAAAATCGTGTCATCTAAAAACGCTCTGCTCTAAAAGGGGTCATGTCAATCGCCGATGCTTTACCTTCCATCATATCGGCAAGCAGATAGCCCGTTGCCGGCCCCAGGGTAAACCCTTGATGACCATGCCCAAAGGCCAACCAGAGGCCTTTATGCCGAGGCGCGGGACCAATCACCGGCTTCATATCCGGGAGACATGGGCGTGCCCCCTTCCAGGCTGCTTCATCTTGCCGTTCGGCCAGCGGAAAAATACCCCGTGCTGCGCTTTCCGCGGAGCTTAACTGACGTTCATCAGCCGGTGACTCAAGCCGATCCAACTCGGCGCCGGTGGTCAGCCGAACGCCTGCGTTCATGGGCGCCAGCAAATAACCCACCTCGGCATCCATCAACCAGTACTGCAGGCGTGCCGGCGCTTGAGTGGCATAATGCATGTGATAGCCTCGCTTGACGAAGGTTGGAAAGCGATACCCCAGGCCCTTAAGCCATTCGCCTGACCAGGGACCCATCGCCATGACGACATCATCTGCCACCACCTCTTCATCGCTGGTCGTCACACGCCATTGCGCGTCACGCTCAGTCACTGACTGAATATTACTTTGCACAACCCGACCGCCATTGGCGACAAATGACGCCGCATAAGCGGCTACCAACGCGCCTGGGTCTGCGACTGTCCAAGGATCAAGCCAATGGATGGCCCCAATGATGTCGTCGCTAAGATCGGGCTGCTTGTCGAGTAACGCCTCACGATCCAAGACTTGAAACTGCACATCGTAGAGATCGCGAGCTTCTTCGGCCTCTTTAGCCCGCTTGGCCAATTTTCCAGGCGTTCGGTATATCTCCAGCCAACCTTGACGACGCACCAAGTCCTCGGCCCCCGCCGCCTCGATCATCGGCCCATGGGTTTTAAGACACAACTGAATCAAAGAGGCATATTCCGGCACGATTTTCCGATAGCGGCGTGGCGAAGAATGATGCCAATAACTCAATAACGGTGACGCCGCCTCAAGCATACCGCCGGTACGATAGCGAATATCCACGCGTCGATTGGGTAATACGCTCAGAATGGTTTTCAAATCGCGTGGAAAGGGATACGGCCTTACGGCTTCACGCTGGATAATACCGGCATTGCCAAAGGACGTTTCCTGACCTGGCTGGCGACGGTCCATCAGGGTCACCTGAATCCCCCGCTGCTGTAGATGCCATGCAATGCTGACACCTACCATACCTGCCCCTAAAACCACCGCATGACGCGACATTGAAACACCCTCCACTCTGCAAATTACGCGACACGCGGATCAATCCCAAGTGCGCGCCCCTTTGATTAAAAAATAGCACTGATGAAGAAGCATTAATACAGTCTAAAAAACTGTTTTTAGTTAATAAATTGAGAATTAATATCGCTAAATCAAAAAAATCAGCAGTACTAAAAATTGCGGCACAACAATTGCTTAGCTTTATTACTGAGAAAACCATTGTTAAGTCAAAAGATATTATTTCAGCACTATCTTAATCACTCTCGTCGAGCAATGAAGAATATTGCGGATTTCGCCATTGCACTTAGCGTTTTTTGGCTAGTGGGATTCGGGTTAATGTTTGGCGCTTCGGAAAGCGGCTGGCTAGGCACAAGCCTGTTCGGGTGGCAGCTCGATTCAGCATCCAACTGGGTAATCACGCTGTTTATTTTTCAAGCCATGTTCTGCGCTACCGCGGCGACCATTGTGGCAGGTGCCGTCGCTGAGCGAATGCCGTTTTTTGCCTATCTCTGGACCGCTCTCTGGATAGCACTGCTGATTTATCCCGTGTTTGGGGACTGGGCGTGGGGTGGCTTACTGGGAGGTGAAAGCGGCTGGCTAGCCTCACTGGGGTTTGTCGACTTTGCTGGTTCCACCGTTGTCCACAGCGTTGGGGGATGGGTCGCACTCGCGGCAGTTCTCGCCATCGGCCCCCGCCAGGGGCGTTTTAACCAACACCAACCCCCATCGGCATTTCCAGCGGGCAACCTCCCTCTCGCCATGCTAGGGGCACTATTCATGATATTGGGCTGGTTTGGCTTCAACGGCGGCAGCACGCTTGCCGTCAACAACCAGATACCCGGTATTCTTGCTAATACGGTCCTCGGCGCCGCCGGTGGCATTTTATCCGCCATGCTGCTGGGCTGGCGAACCCGTCGTTATGCAGATGTCATGTATGCCATTAATGGCGCCATTGCCGGGCTGGTCGCTGTCACTGCGGGAGCTCACGCGGTCTCGATGCCAGCGGCCCTTGGCCTCGGGTCCGTTAGCGGCGTTCTGATGGTAATTTCCAGCGAATGGCTACTCAGTCACCGCATAGATGATGCCGTAGGCGCTATTCCGGCGCATTTGATTCCCGGCATTTGGGGTACGCTCGCGCTGCCTTGGCTAGCCGACCCTGAGACACTGGGGACTGGACTGGGAACGTTGGAACAGGCAAGTGTTCAATTCTTAGGGGTTGTCATCTGTGGCCTATGGAGCTTTGGCATTGCGTGGTTACTGTTTCGTATATCGGGGCGTTATTTTCCGCTTCGCGTTAGCGATGAAGATGAAAAAATGGGCCTTAACCTTGCTGAGCACGGGACCCACAATGAGCTGACCCAATTGCTGGAACACATGCACCGCCATGAACAGCAGGGCGACATGCGCCAACGCATCGAGGCCGACCCTTTTTCTGAAGTAGGCGAGATTGCCGCAGGCTACAACCGCGTTGCAGCAGCACTGGAAAGCGCTATCGGACACACCCGGGTGATGCTTCACAACCTGTGTGACGGCGTGCTTACCTGGCAGGCCAACGGGATGCTAACAAGCCTCAATCCGGGTGCCGAGCAGCTGTTTGGCGTTCAAGCCGAGCAAATGATAGGCACCCCCGTTAGTCGCTTGCTGGAGAACCACAACCTGGCGCCGGGTGAACGTCACGAAATCAAGATGCGCTCCGCCAACCAGGAAGTCCGCTACCTGGAAGTCCAGATCAGTGAAGGGGCCAGCGGATCGGACTCTGAGCGTTCCGGCATGGTTCGCGACATTACCGAACGCAAGCGTTTACAGGAACAGTTAAACCGCGAGCGGGACCTAGCAAGAACAACCCTTGCCTCAATTGGCGATGGCGTCATCACCTGCGATGCCAGTGGTTTGATCACCTTCATGAATAGCGAAGCCCAGCGGCTGACCGGCTGGCACCTTCGAGAAGCTCGTGAAAAACCCATACAGTCTATTTACCGTCTCATCGACGAAAAAAACAGCAATCACCAGAGCAATCCAGCACGCCAAGTACTCACTCAGCATCGCGCTATTCATTCCACCGACGACGGCTGGCTTGAACATCGCGACGGCCAGCGAACACCCATCCAGCACAGCGCCGCCCCTATTCGCTCGCGCAGCGGCATTACGCTGGGCGCTGTGGCTGTCTTCCAGGACGTCAGCGTCACCCGCCAGCTTGCCGACCAGCTTAACTACCAGGCCAGCCACGACAATTTGACAGGGCTAATCAATCGCCGAGCATTTGAAACAACGCTGAGCCGCTTGCTTGATGGCAAGCAAGGAACACACGTTTTGTGCTATCTCGATCTTGACCAATTCAAGATCGTCAACGATACCTGCGGCCACATGGCCGGTGATGAACTGCTGCGACAGGTGGCCACAAAACTGCAGGCTTATGTGCGCAGCAGCGATACCGTCGCACGACTTGGCGGCGATGAGTTCGCCCTGCTGCTGCCCAACTGCCTTATTGATCAAGCCGAACACGTCGCCGATGCCATTCGCCGCGATATCGAAAACTATCGATTCGCCTGGCAGGAACACACCTTTGGCATTGGCGTCAGTATCGGACTGGTCGTTCTGAGCGATCACCACATGCAGTTAACAGAGGCGCTACATGCCGCCGATGCCGCCTGCTATACCGCAAAAGAGGCAGGACGCAACCGCCTTCACTGCTACCAGGCCAACGACCATTCGGTACTCGAACGCGACGGCGAACTCCTCTGGGTACAACGATTACAGAACGCTCTCGACAATGATCGTTTTCGCCTCTTTGCGCAACCTATCGAAGCTGTTTGCGCTAAGCGCCCCGCCTACCGGGAAATACTTTTACGCTTGGAAGAAGACGGCAGCCTGGTCACACCAGGCAGTTTTTTACCTGCCGCCGAGCGCTATCACTTTATGCCGCGCATTGACCGTTGGGTCGTTCGCAATACACTTGCATGGCTGTCCGATATTACTCACTCAGCACCAGACGCCTCTTGGGGCTGCTGGGGCATTAATCTTTCGGGCGCATCACTGTCTGATGGCGAATTCTGCCGGGACCTGATCACCCAGGTAAAAAATGCTCGATTGCCCAGGGGCAGCCTGTGCTTTGAAATTACCGAAAGCGCAGCTATCGCACAGCTTTCAAGCGTGACTGAACTCATCCACACGCTGAGGCAACTGGGCTGCCGATTTGCGCTGGATGATTTTGGCACTGGGCTGTCTTCTTTCAGCTATTTAAAACAGCTGCCCGTTGATTATTTGAAAATCGACGGACATTTCATTCGCCATGTTCATGAAGACCCGATAGATCGAGCAATGGTGGAAGCTATTCATGCCGTGGGCAAAGCGCTCAATATAGAAACCATTGCTGAATTCGTAGAAACCCAGCAAACCCTGGATACACTGGAGGCGCTTGGTATTGACTATGCGCAGGGCTTTTTATTCGGACACCCAAGCTCACTCACCCAAGCAGGCGGTCAAGCCATCAAGGTGATGCCACGTTAATCAATAGACGGAAATAACCAACAGTTGAAGAATCAGATAACAAGGAGGCAGGGCGGGAGAACTAACTGAAAAGTTACAGCAAAAATAATTAAAATAGAAAAGAGGTTAATGGGGTGGATGATGGGGATCGAACCCACGACCACCGGAGCCACAATCCGGGGCTCTACCACTGAGCTACATCCACCATAACCTGGAAGAGGGGAAATACGACTTGCCGTGCTGTCACTGGGGTGGATGATGGGGATCGAACCCACGACCACCGGAGCCACAATCCGGGGCTCTACCACTGAGCTACATCCACCATTGACAACTGCGACTTACAAGACATCAGGAGTGATCGCTACTGGTACAAATGGCGCGCCCAGCAGGATTCGAACCTGCAACCTACGGCTTAGAAGGCCGTTGCTCTATCCGGTTGAGCTATGAGCGCACATGTAATATCTGTAAGTAAAGACATTGATGAGCACTTGACCACAACCATCGCCTGGAAAAGCAAAACTACCTTTCGCGTTAGACGTGGTCGGGGTGGAGGGATTCGAACCCCCGACATCCTGCTCCCAAAGCAGGCGCGCTACCAGACTGCGCTACACCCCGATTTCATTGCCTAAACGCTGCCGCCTGGCCCGTCTCAAGCGAGGCATATATTACTGTTTTTAATTTTAAAGTCAACCATCAAGCTGACAACTTACTATGGTACTTTGCCTAGCTGCCCCATCATGCGAAAATTAACAGCGTCAGACCTTTGGTAACCATTCGTGTCTTTGTTCGCCCTTCAACCTCTACGGGGACTTCTTTACATGACCGCCCAACTCATCGATGGCAAAGCAATCGCCGCCAATGTCCGACAGCATGTTGCTCAGCAGGTAACCGTCCGCCAGCAGGCCGGTAAACGAGCACCCGGACTTGCGGTTGTGGTGGTAGGCGACGACCCCGCTTCACAGGTCTACGTGAACAATAAACACCGCGCCTGTGAGCAAGCAGGTATTCTTTCCTTTCAGCATGCCCTGCCCAGCAATACTTCCCAGCAGGCGCTTGAAGCACTGGTTGACCGGTTAAACGATGACCCTGCCGTCGACGGCATTCTTGTCCAGCTACCCTTGCCTGACCCGCTTGACGCCGAACCGATACTCGAGCGGATTAGACCTGACAAAGACGTCGATGGTTTTCACCCTTTCAATATTGGCCGTCTTGCCCAGCGCATGCCCGCACTTCGCCCTTGTACACCCAAAGGCATTATGACGTTACTCGAACAGAGTGACGTGAAAGTCCGTGGCCTCGATGCCACCGTCGTCGGCGCCTCAAATATTGTCGGGCGGCCAATGGCACTGGAACTGATGCTTGCCGGCGCCACCACCACGGTCTGTCACCGCTTTACCAAAGATTTGGAAGCGCATGTACGGCGCGCCGACCTAGTCGTGGTCGCCGTCGGCAAACCGGGTATCGTTAAAGGCGATTGGATCAAACCCGGCGCCATCGTTATTGATGTAGGCATCAATCGCCAGGAAGACGGTAAGTTGAAAGGAGATGTCGATTTTAACGCTGCCGCCGAACGCGCCAGTTTAATCACGCCTGTCCCCGGTGGGGTCGGGCCAATGACAGTCGCTACGCTGCTGGAAAACACCCTGGCGGCCGCTGAACAACACGATCAATCCGACAGCTAACTACAGCTGTTTGTTTTCTTCTGATGGACAGGAATCAACATAGTGAAGCGTATCGGTATCATTGGCGCCATGGCGCAAGAAGTCAGCATTTTAGCGTCACAGCTCGATAACCCGGAGCGTTATGAACACGCGGGGTTTATCTTTCATCGCGGCACCCGCTACGGCCTTGACGTCACCATCCTGCAATCAGGTATTGGCAAAGTGAACGCAGCGGTCGGTACCGCGCTACTTTTAGAACGCCATCAACCTGACGCAGTGATCAACACCGGTTCAGCCGGCGGGTTCGCGAGCGACCTGAACATCGGCGACATCATCATTTCCGACGAAGTCCGCCACCATGACGTGGACGCCATGGTATTTGGCTACGAAATGGGCCAGGTTCCTGGCATGCCCGCCGCGTACCTAGCGGATACAGCGCTCCGCAACGTAGCACAGGGTGCCATCAAGACATTGGGCGAGGTCAACGTACGTGAAGGCTTGATAGCCACTGGCGATGCCTTCATGGCCGACCCGGCCAGAGTCGATGCCACACGCGCCTTTTTCCCCACCATGCTGGCGGTGGAAATGGAAGCCGCGGCCATTGCCCAAACATGCCACTTGTACCAATGCCCCTTCGTGGTTATCCGCGCCCTATCCGATATTCCCGGCAGCGGCGATAACCACCTATCTTTTGAGCAATTTCTGGATGTAGCCGCCAACCATTCCTCGCGCATGGTCGACCAGATGCTTTTGACCTTGAGCGCTAGCTGATTGACCAGTCGAGTGCTTCCCCCGCCAGCAGCGGAATAATCGCCTCACCATCGGCATAGGGGTAGCTGGCGGGGACGCTTTGCGGGCGTCGAGACAAAGTAATCGTGTCGCCATTGGGAGGCAAGCCATAAAAGCGCGGCCCATTAAGGCTGGCAAACCCCTCCAGCGCCGACAGCGCCCCGACCTCGTCAAACGCGGTTGCATAAAGCTCTATCGCCGTGGATGCGGTGTAAGCGCCCGCACAGCCACAGCTGGACTCTTTGGCGGTTTGCGCATGGGGAGCGCTGTCGGTGCCCAAGAAAAACTTCCCGCTGCCGCTGGTCGCTGCTTTCAGCAGCGCCTGACGGTGCCTTTCGCGCTTGAGAATGGGCAGGCAGTAATAGTGCGGGCGGATACCTCCGACCAGCATTTTATTGCGATTGAATAACAGGTGGTGCGCGGTAATCGTCGCGGCGACTGTACCGGGCGCCTGGGCAACAAACTCGGCGGCTTGCTGTGTCGTGATATGTTCGAACACCACTTTCAACGCTGGGTGGCGCGCCAAAAGCGGTGTCAGCACGCGCTCAATAAATACCGCTTCGCGATCAAAAATATCGATATCTGCATCGGTGACTTCACCATGCATCAGCAATGGCATGCCTGCATCGGCAAGCGCGGCAATGGTAGCATCGCAGCGGGTTAGATCCGTCACGCCAGAAGCCGAGTTGGTGGTCGCGCCTGCCGGGTAGAGCTTGACGGCGCTGACAATGCCACTTTTTGCAGCCCGAGTGATCTCTTCCGGCGGTGTGGTATCGGTCAAATACAGTGTCATGAGCGGTTCAAAGCGACTACCGGCAGGCAGCGCATCAAGAATCCGCTCTCGGTAAGCGATAGCTTGCTCGGTGGTGGTGATCGGCGGCGTCAAGTTAGGCATAATAATCGCGCGACCCATTTGAGCTGCGGTATGGGCCACAACCGCTTTCAGCGCCTCGCCATCGCGCAGGTGGAGGTGCCAGTCGTCTGGCCGGGTCAAAGTAATAGCGTCCACGGAAGTTCCTGTACGTCGTCAGTTATTGCAGTTAATGAAATTGAGCGCCCAGCGCCTCAATTAGCAGTATACCGGATACGCCATCAGGTTGAATCGAGCGCAATTCACCACAGCTAACCTGATGTCGCGTATGATAATTATCAGTGGTTGGTCAAAGGATACACGTTATGCAGAAGGTCCGGCGAAATGCCGACATAATTGCCAGCCTCGAAGGCTTGCTGTGGCTCGCGCTTGCGTGGTCGGTGTCGTTTTCTGTGTATTACGGCAGCACCGAAGCGACCATCGCCATGTTGCTGATCATCGCCACACTGTCGTTTTTTAGCTGGGCGCACCGACCGCTTCGCTACCTGATGAGGCGTTATCATGTGCGCAAACGACGGACCGATATGTGGATTCACCTGCTGGCGCTGCCGGTACTTATTGCAATGTTTTTCCACATCATGATTGAAGGCGTTCTCGGCAGCGCCTGGCTGCCGCCCAAGATGCTGGTATTCAATATTGTGGCCACGGCAGGTTGGCTAACCTACGTCATGACGCTGTGTATTAAATTCCTGATTCATCGCTTCAAATCTTCCGCCAAGTGAGCCACATGCCAACCGAGCTCCCGCTGCCGTTATCGACCCCAAACCGTAACCTGGTTCGACTGACCATTGTCCGAGGCATTACCTGGACGACTGCTCAATATTGCCACCTGGTGGCGGCTGGGTCGGCCGCGTGCCGTCCAACACCTGGAATATTTGCTGCACCTGCTCGCGGATGTGGTGGGCTTAACACTGCTGTTCTATTTTTCCGGGGGATCCACCAATCCCTTCATCACCTATTACCTGGTACCAATCACCATTGCTGCCGCCACCCTACCCTGGCGATATGCCTGGATCATTGCTGGCTGCGCCATGGCCGCTTATAGCTTTTTGATGATTGATTACCATCCAATACCCCAATTAGGCCATATCAACAGCAGCAGCCCACTGAGCCTCCACGTACTGGGCATGTGGGTTAATTTTGGCATGTCAGCAGGGCTGGTCACTTTTTTCATTTATAAAATGGCCCATGCCTTGAGACGCCGGGACCAGGCGCTTTCGCGCACTCGTGAAGCGGCGCTGCGTAACGAGCAAGTGCTGGCCGTTGCCACACAAGCCGCCGGCACGGCACATGAATTGGGCACACCGCTATCCACCATGGCGGTATTACTCAAAGACATGCAAGAAGAAGCCAAGGAACACCCGGAGCGCCAGGAAGATATCGAACTGCTGCGTCAGCAGGTGGATATTTGCAAATCGCGCCTGCAGCATCTTGTCAGCCAGGCGGATCGGCGGCGCATGGCAGAACCGGAAGTGCTCGACGCCGAAACCTGGCTGGAAGGTGTTGTCCAACGCTGGCTAGTATTGCGGCCCGATGTCAGTCACCGATTGGACATCGCTGATCGCCGTGGTCGGCCTTGGTTGGCTGTTGACGCCACCCTTGATCAGGCGCTCACCAACCTGCTTAATAACGCCGCGGACGCCAATCCTGAAGGCGTTGCCATCGGGCTGGATTGGCACTCTGATCGCATCGTGATCGATATTCGTGATCACGGCCCTGGTGTGGCCATGTCAATTGCCGATCAGTTGGGCGATACGTTCATTTCCACAAAAAGTAAGGGAATGGGCATTGGCTTATTTTTGACCCATGCCACTATCAATCGTTTTGGCGGGGGAGTTAGTCTTTATAACCATCCCGAAGGCGGCACATTAACCGAAGTCACACTACCTCGCGCAGGCAATGACTAGGCTCTGTGTCGCCTCTCGTTAGAGATAAATTGAGGTCATCATGCAAACACAAAACCAACGGTTATTGATTGTTGACGACGACGAGATGTTTTGCCGTGTGCTCAGCCGCTCGCTTACCCGGCGAGGCTTCGAGGTCGTCGTGGCACATGATGCGGATCAGGCACTTACGCTTGCGGCCCAACATATGCCTGCCATGGCCACCCTCGACTTGAAGCTGGAAAATTCCTCTGGCCTCAAATTACTTCCCGAGCTACTGGCAATAGCCCCGCACTGCCACGTGGTCGTATTAACCGGCTACTCAAGTATTGCGACCGCCGTGGAAGCCATCAAACTGGGGGCCGTCAACTACCTATGCAAACCGGTTGACGCTGACGATGTACTGACTGCGTTTGAACGCTCCGATGGCGACCCCAACATTGACGTTGCCGATAACCCACCTTCCATCAACCGCATCACCTGGGAGCACATTCAAAAGGTCTTGCAGGAGCACGATGGCAATATCTCAGCCACTGCCAGGGCACTCGGCATGCACCGCCGTACGCTGCAGCGCAAGTTACAAAAGCGCCCTGTGCGTCGCTGACCTCTGGTCTGCCTCCGCTGTAGGGTAACGGAGGCAGTTCAAGACGGATTAATGGGCAGTCCAGCCAAGATCAATATTCCAACTCGCTCCGGTCACCGCCCCTGCAGCGTCAGAGGCCATATAGGCGACCAACTGCGCCACTTCACTGGGCTCGATCAGGCGTTTGACAGCGGCATTTTTAAGCATGATATTTTCAATCACTTCCTGCTCGCCCATGCCGTGCAGCTTGGCCTGGTCCGCAATCTGGTTATCGACCAAGGGCGTTTTCACGTAGGCTGGACATATCGCGTTAGCCGTAATCCCCTGTTCACCACCCTCCAGCGCTGCCGTTTTGGTAAGCCCGATCATGCCATGCTTGGCACTGATATAAGCCGCCTTACCCGGCGAGGCTACCTGCGCGTGGATTGAGGCAATATTGACGATACGGCCCCAGCCTTTTTCACGCATGTGCGGCCAGGCTGCTTGGGTCAGCAGGAAAGGGGCCGTCAGCATCAGGTCAATAATGTGGCGCCATTTCGCTTCGGGAAAGTCTTCAATCGCCGCCACGTGTTGAATGCCTGCATTATTCACCAAGATGTCTACGCCACCAAAGCGTTTGACCGCCTCAGCCACGGCGCCACGGCAGGCTTCTGGATCAGTTAAATCCGCCTGGTAAAACGCGGCCCCGGCCGCCTCGGCAATTGCTTTACCATCAGGATTAAAATCGACCGCCAATACCTGATGGCCCAATTCGCAAAAATGTTTAACCACTGCCTCGCCAATACCGCTGCTGGTGCCGGTAACCAAGGCAACACGGGGGGTCACTGCTGTCGTCGTCATGGCAAATCCTGTTGATTAGTTGGATGTTCTTGCTGGTTTCAGTCTAGTTGATTGCTGAAGGCTTCACGGTTCCTCATCGACAAAAAGCTGCATATGATAACGTGACTCGATAAGCTTTTTAGCGTGCTCCTATTGGATAACGCTCGGCGGTTGATTCACAATGTGCTGTCTTTCTTACGCTTGCCAAGGAGTCATGCATGTTTGTGGTCATTTTTGGACGCTTGTCCTGCCCATTTTGTGTTCGCGCCAAGCAGCTTGCTGAACGGTTGGAACAGATAGGAAGTATTGAAGGCTACCGCTACGTCGATATGCCGTCAGAAGGTGTCAGCAAAGACGATATCGCCAAAACTGCGGGCAAGCCGATTCATACGGTTCCTCAAGTCTTTGTCGATCAACAGCATGTCGGTGGCTTTACTGAATTTGACCAGTTCGTGCGCGACCGCCAATTACTGAGCACCTCCCCGACTACCTGATACACCGTTAGTCTGCCTTTACGCTGCGTTGAACCTAGCGTTTGTCACTTGCCTATACTGTTGTTGATAGCAACCCATACGTAGTGGGCCAACACCCTGGCAAGGAAGGCAGTATGCATCGCGAGGAGTTCACCCAGCAGTTATGGCTGGATTTTATTCATACCCACCCTGATTTCGGGGCACTTCGCCTCTGGCCTCTTTCAACGCCAGCGGATTACCTAACGCTGGTTACGCTCAATTATGGGGGCTTTTCTGCCCAAGCACTATCACCAGCGCTTGCCCATATGGGGTATCGCCACATCGGGCATTATGCGATGGCCGACAAAGGGCTTCTCATTCACCTTTTGGCGCCCGCAGACGACGACGGAAGCTGGTTGGTGCTTGCCGAATTACAGACCGGCACTCTTTCAAAATCTCTACGCGAAGCGCTGCTCGGCCTCATTCAACAAACGCATCCGCAAGACAGCAAAGGTCAGAACCTACTGTGCCGAGGTCGCCCTTGGCCAATGCCTAAATGGGCACTTTATCAGCAGCTGTGCAATGAACACCCCCTGGCCGCCTGGTTAGCCGTCATGGGGCCCAGGCTGCATCATGTCGGCTTTGACTGCGGACGGCTTGGTAATTCACTGGAAGCCATTGACCAACAGCTGCTACAAAGTGGCTTGCCCCACATGGAAGGCCAGCAGAATGGTGTTTTCAGCGTTTCCAACTTGCTTACTCACCGTTTTTACCCAGCCACACCACAGAAAAAGATTTTCGACCAGGGTGATGAACATCGCCTATGCTTGGGCGGCTTAGCCATTGTCCAGAAACACCTGGACAGCAATCACGAGCGGGTCGCTGAGCTGTTGTTGCCTGTTCATGCACGCTGCGAGATGGCGTAAGCGTCAGGCGACGCTTACGCTCTGACTTGCGTCGGGCACTAGGGGAATCAACTAGCCTTCAGCAAACGTCATTTCGGGCACGTGATCTGGCACCACCAGCTTGCCAGCGGTCTTTTCGGCGATTTCTTCAACGCTCACGCCCGGCGCACGCTCTTTAAGGATGAAAGTGCCGTCCTTGATTTCTAGGTAGGCCAGGTCGGTCAATACACGGTTAATGCAAGCGGCACCAGTCAACGGCAGATTGCACTTTTCAAGCAATTTGGACTCGCCGTGTTTCGACGCATGCGTCATGGTGCAAATGATATTTTCTGCGCCAGCCACCAGGTCCATGGCGCCCCCCATCCCTTTGATCAGCTTACCGGGAATCATCCAGGAGGCAATATTACCGTTTTGATCGACCTCAAACGCACCCAGTACCGTCAGATCCACGTGGCCACCGCGAATCATTGCAAAAGACTCTGCCGATGAAAAAATCGCCGCGCCGGGCCTTGCCGTAACGGTCTGCTTACCGGCGTTGATCATATCGGGATCAACTTCGTCTTCTGTGGGATAACGCCCCATGCCCAGCAAACCATTTTCCGATTGAAGCATTACGTCCATATCATCAGGAATATAGTTAGCCACCAGGGTCGGGATGCCGATTCCCAAATTAACGTAAAAGCCGTCTTCCAGTTCACGCGCTACACGCTGAGCCATTTGTTCACGTGTCAATGCCATGGTCTGTCCCTCATAGTGAATCGATTAAAAGCCAAAACAACCGGGTTGTTTGATCACGCCTCGATTAGCTGTGCACCGTGCGTTTTTCGATACGCTTCTCAAACGTGCCCTGAATGATTCGGTCTACATAGATGCCCGGCGTATGGATCTGACTGGGTTCCAGTTCGCCGGGCTCGACGATTTCTTCGACTTCAACGACGGTAATTTTGCCCGCCGTTGCCACCATGGGATTAAAGTTTTGCGCCGTATGGCGGTACATGACATTACCGTAACGGTCGGCTTTCCAGCCCTTTACGATGGCAAAATCACCGGTAATGGCCTCTTCCAGAATATGCGGGCGACCATTGAACTCGCGGACTTCTTTGCCTTCACCGATGGGTGTCCCGTAGCCGGTCGCGGTATAAAAAGCCGGGATACCCGCCCCGCCTGCGCGCATTTTTTCCGCTAGCGTTCCCTGAGGGGTCAGCACTACCTCAATCTCGTCATTGAGCATTTGCTGCTCAAACAGCGCGTTTTCACCCACATAGGACGCTAGAATCTTGCGTATCTGACGATCTTCGAGCAACAGGCCCAGGCCAAAACCATCGACACCACAGTTGTTCGATACCACGGTCAGGTCCTTGACTCCACGTCGCTTTATTTCAGCGATCAAATTTTCGGGGATGCCGCACAGGCCAAAGCCACCGGCCAATACCGTCATACCGCTTTCAATGCCTTCCATCGCTTCTTCGTAAGAAGCAACACGCTTATCGAATCCTGCCATTGTTATACCTCGCCTTGTTGTCGATGAACGGTTGTCAGTGATACGCCAATGTCGCTGAGCCCACGGGATACAAGGTGTGACGGCTATCGCGACGTAGTCTTATGGTTGCAGTGTTGTGCCAGATAATATATTTGTTAAGTTTGTTTTTATTATCAATTTATTTTTATAACTTATAAAGGCTCAGTCATGACCGTCAAACAGTTGCGTGCCTTCCTGGCCGTTGCCCAAACGCTGAGCTTTACTCAGGCCTGCGAAAGGCTGCATTTGTCCCAGCCCGCTCTAAGTCTAGCTATAAAAGGACTCGAAGACGCCCTGGGTGGCAAATTATTGCTACGCAGCACTCGTAGCGTCCGCTTGACCCCCGAGGGAGAGTCGCTGCTGCCGCTGGCCAAACATTTGCTCGCGCAGTGGGACAACACGGAGGAACGCCTGCGCCAACGTTTTACCTTGCAGCTGGGCCGCCTCAGCGTCGCGGCAATGCCTGCCTTTGCCTGCAACCTGCTCCCCGGGGCATTGGTTAGATTTCGTCAACAGTACCCCAAAATCAACGTGACCGTGCACGATGTCATCAACGAAGACGTTAACGACATGGTGCGTTCGCGCCAGGTGGAAATGGGTATTGCGTTTGCACCGGAGGGTACCGGTAGCCTGTCATTTACGCCCTTGTTCGAGGATCATTTTGTCGCGGTTGTTCCCAAAGGCTCAAAGTTGAATCAGCAGGCATCATTGTCATGGGAGCAACTACTTAAAGAAGACTTCATCACTCTGCAGCGACCCTCAATGGTCCGCCGACTACTGGAACAGGCGCTGTCCCGACAGCAAATGGACTTGCCAGTCGCCTTTGAGAGCCATCAATTATCGACCGTCGGTCGCATGGTGGCAGAAGGCCTGGGCGTGAGCGCGGTGCCGTCAATGTGCATTCCCCAAATGCGGGCGCTGGGCGCCCACCACTTGCCACTGACCTCGCCAAGCGTTGCCTGTCGGGTGGGTATTCTGACCCAACAGGAATTATCAGTGGCTGCGCATGCATTGCGCACAGTACTGCTGGAAACTGTTCAAGCGCCCTACTTACCCGAGCATGAGGCTGGGCAGGCTGGGTAATATCCTTTAGCATTCAACACTAAGCTCCAGTAAGGAAAGCGGTATGCCGATGTTAAAAGGGGTCGTTAGCGTCTTATTGTTAACCCTCAACACGTTATTTTGGGGAATCCCCCTGACAACGCTATCGCTTCTCAAAGTCGTAACCCCCAAGGGTCGCGTGCGAGAAACAATGCAAACAGGTATTGGTCACGTCACCATGAACTGGATAGGCGTTAACCTGTGGTGGATGCGACACTGGATAAAGCCTCAACTAAACGCGTCTGTTCCCAAGAACCTTGGCCCGGATCAGTGGTGGCTAGTCATTTCCAACCACCGCAGCTGGACCGATATCTTCATGCTGCTAATGGTGCTTCACCGGCGTATTCCCATGCCGCGCTTTTTTGTAAAACGGCAGTTATTGTGGATACCTATCGTAGGTTTGGCTTTTTGGGCCCTCGAATTCCCTATCATGCGTCGCATCACCCGGGATCAAATCGCCCAGAACCCTGACCTTGCGACATTCGACCGAGAAGCTACAAAACGGATGTGCGCGCGCGCCCGCCAGTCGCCCATTGCTATCTATAATTTTGTTGAAGGCACGCGCTTCACACCGCATAAACACGCCTTGCAAAAGAGCCCCTACCGCCACCTGCTTCGGCCAAAGGCAGGCGGGGTAGCTCAAGTTCTTAATTTACTTGGTGACAAGCTAGACGGCATCCTTGACGTGACGCTGAGCTACGCCAATCCGAACCCCACCTTTTGGGGTTTTCTATGTGGCCAGGAAGCACCGATCACCCTGAAAGCACGCATCATCGAAGTGACTGGATGGATGTTAACCGCTGACTATCACGCCGAATCGCAGCACAAGGAACATTTCCACACATGGATCAATGCACTCTGGCAGGAAAAAGACTGTCAGCTGGATGGTCAGATCGATCACGCGTAAGCAAACTGCTTGGGGCTATTGTGATCGCCAGCACGCTGGCTGGCTGCGCCGGCACACCCTCCGATGCCCAACGGGTGACCGCCCCGTCGGCGGCGCAGATCAGCGGTAGCTGGGTGGAAATCAAACGTGGCGATACCCTTGGCCAATTGGCCAAACGTGCCAACGTGCCACTCGAAAGACTTCAGCGCTTCAACCCAGGCGTCAAAGCACGCCATTTGGTCGTTGGACAACGTTTGCTAGTCCCCACCCAACAGGAGCGAGCGCCAGCAAGCGGCCCGTACCGATACCAAATTCGCCCGGGCGATACCTTTTCAAGCCTTGCTCGCCATTTCGGCACCACCTCAACACGGCTGCAAAGCGCCAACACTGGCAGCTCCGCCAACGCATTGCGCGTTGGCGAAATAATCAATATTCCCATCGGCTCAAGCGCCAACGCTTCGCCCACAGCGAGTTCGCCAACGTCCAGCCCCAGCAAACCGGCCACGCAAACGTCCAGTGAAAGCAGCCCATCGCTCCCGGCGTCGGCCAAACGCTGGCCCTGGCCGCTGGAAGATTATCGCGTGGTTCGCCGTTTTGGACCCGATAGCCGTGGCACGCTTCAACCAATGCTGCTAGCCACCCAGGCCAATGCGAGCGCAAAGGCAGTCGCCAAGGGCGAAGTCCGATTTGCGGGCAGTATGCGACAACTTGATAGAGTAGTGATTATTCATCATGCGGATAATCTGCAAAGCGTCTATGCCCTGTGCGAGCAGTTAAACGTTGAGGAAGGTCAGCAGGTGGCCGCAGGCGACCCGCTTTGCCAGGTTGGCAAAAGCCGCGCTACAGATCGTCATGATTTATTGTTTGATTTACGCCAGGGTGGAAAACCGATTGATCCACGGCAGGTACTGAAATAACTCGGCCCTGGCCCCGCAACTAGTGCTTAAAGCGGGGCCAGTTAACAACAATGTTTAACCACGATAGTAGTTGGCGGTGACAAACGGCGTTTTGCTCACCGTCATGGCCAACTGTTTACCGCGCACTTCGGCGTAGACGGTCGTGCCCGGCGTCTCAAGGTCTCGGGAAACGTAGCCCATCGCCACCGGCTTGCCCACGCTGGGCCCGAAACCGCCGGACGTTACCTTTCCCACCTCAGTGCCATCTTCATTCACCAGCGTCGCACCTTCACGCACCGGCGCGCGCCCCTCGGCCACCAGCCCCACGCGTTTACGGATATGGTCTTTGGCATCGACCTGGTGAAGGATCAAATCGCCACCGGGGAAACCGCCAGGGCGTTCGCCGCCGCGTCGACGCGGCTTGCCGATCGCCCAGATCAAGCCGGCTTCTACCGGTGTGGTCGTGGTATCCATGTCGTGTCCATAAAGGCACAGGCCTGCTTCCAGACGCAATGAATCCCGTGCACCTAAGCCGATGGCTTCCACTTCGGGCTCGGATAGTAAACGCTCGGCGAAAGCCTCAGTGGCGTCAGCCGCTACCGATATTTCAAAGCCATCTTCACCGGTGTAGCCACTGCGGCTAATCCAGACCTCTTGGTCGGCCACCTGAAAGCGACCGTGCTGCATAAACACAAGCTCACAGGCTGGCGGACAAATCCGCTGCATGACACGGTGAGCACTAGGCCCCTGCAGGGCGAGTAACCCACGGTCCAACGGCTCTATGTTCAGACGATCACCTAAACACATCTGCAAATGGGCGACATCCTGTTCCTTGCAGGCAGCATTGACCACCAGGTAAAAATGATCGCCCGCATTGACGGCCATTAGGTCATCCAGAATACCGCCGTCGTTATTGGTCAGCAGTCCATAACGCTGGGCACCTTTGGCCAAGCCAACCAGATCAGCAGGAATCAGCGTTTCCAGCGCCTCGGCAACGTTTTTACCCGACACCACCACCTGCCCCATATGCGAGACATCAAACAGGCCGCACTGATTACGTGTGTGCTCGTGCTCCTTTTTGACGCCCAGCGGAAATTGGACAGGCATTTCATAACCGGCAAAAGGCACCATCTTTGCCCCTAGTCGGCAATGCATTGCATGCAACGGGGTCTTTTTAAGCTCAGTCATTGATCGCTCCTTTACAAACAAGAGCGGGAAGCCACGTGAGTGCCTTCCCGACTCTTTATCAGCATTGCCAATGCGCACGAGCGCCTAGCAACGATTAGTTATCGTGATCTAACGCTTCCCCTGGCAATACGTCTTTGCCATCGAAATAGTCTTTGGTCAGTTTAAACACGACGGGTGATAACAGCGCCAGTGCAATCAGGTTGGGAATTGCCATCATAGCGTTGAAGGTATCCGCCATCAGCCAGATAAAACCAAGCTGTGCCATGGCGCCGAGCGGAATCGCCAGTACAAAGAGTACCCGATACAGCATGATGGAGCGCGTCCCAAACAGGAACTGGAAGCATTTTTCACCGTAGAACGACCAGCCAAGAATGGTGGTGAAGGCAAACACCGCCAGCGCAATAGCAACAATCTGGTTACCGAAACCGGGTAGCGCTGCGTCAAAGGAAAGTGCCGTTAACGACGCCCCTTCTTCGCCATCGACCCACACGGTTGAGGTGAGTATAACCAGCGCGGTAATGGTGCAGACCACAATGGTATCGATGAAGGTGCCGAGCATCGCAATCAGACCCTGGCGAACCGGGTTTTTAGTTTGTGCCGCCGCGTGGGCAATAGGTGCACTCCCCAAGCCTGCTTCGTTGGAGAAGATACCCCGTGCCACACCAAAACGAATCGCCGCCATGACGGCCGCGCCCGCAAAACCACCTGCAGCGGCAATGGGATTAAAGGCATAATAGAAGATCAAGCGGAAGGCTTCACCAATCTGGCCAGCGTTAACAATCAGCACGAGAACACCCGCGACGATGTAAGCAATGCCCATAACAGGCACCAGCTTACCGGCCACCTTGGCAATCCGCTTGATACCGCCCAGAATAACGGCACCGGCCAGCACCATGATCACCACACCGGTTAGCCATGTCGGCACGCCGAAGGTGGTATTCATCGCATCAGCAACCGAGTTGGACTGAACCGTGTTGCCGATACCGAAGGCAGCCACAGCACCAAAGAACGCGAACAGTACGCCAAGCCACATCCATTTCTTGCCAAGGCCGTTTTTGATGTAAAACATGGTGATCTTGCGTTAGGAGTTGTCAGCGATCAGCTCGTGACACCCCCGCGTTTGATGGCCAGAATTAAACGATGCGTCGTAATGCGTAACATCTGACCTACAGCGAATAAATCAAACCATGAAAGGGTAAGGAGGTAGCAGGTGGAAACTTTAACCAGTCTCTTCGGAGCCATTAACGGGGTGGTATGGGGTCCGTTGATGCT
>JAIVHM010000264.1 GCA_020201095.1 Halomonas sp.
CATCAAAGCTTTCTTCGGTTTCTAAATTACCCAGCATGGATGCCCCGGTACGCATCACATCCATTGGGTGAGCGTCTTTGGGAATTTCTTCCAGCACGTTTTTCAAGGCGCTGGGTAAGCCACGCTGGCTTTTGAGTTTGGCAATGTAATCGTCCAGCTCAGCTTGATTGGGCAGCTTGCCCTTCAGCAGCAAATAAGCGACTTCCTCAAACTTGGCCTTTTCAGCCAGTTCTTTGATATCAAAGCCACGGTAGGTTAACCCTGAGCCTGTTTTACCCACGGTGCACAGCGCGGTGGAACCGGCGCTCTGGCCACGAAGTCCTGCGCTGTTTTGCGGTTTATCAGCCATGTAAGTCTCCTGCTAGCGTGTTTTATAGGTTATAAATTTGTAGGGGGTAACGGCGATTAGGTCTCTTTCTGCTCGGCGAACAGCGCGTCGAGCTTTTGTTCGAAGTCGTGGTAATTCAAAAAGTCGTAGAGCTCGTCGCGGGTTTGCATGGTGTCGACCACGTCTTTCTGATGACCGTTGTCCAGAATGCTTTGATAGACGTTAAGCGCAGCGGCATTCATGGCGCGGAAGGCCGAGAGCGGATACAGCACCATCCGGCAACCCACTTCACCCAGTTCCTGCTGGGTGAAAAGCGGCGTCGCGCCGAACTCGGTAATATTGGCAAGAATCGGCGCATTAACCCGTTCGCAAAACGCCCGGTAATCGTCCAGCGTATGCACCGCTTCAGCGAAGATGGCGTCAGCACCCGCCTCGATACAGGCATTGGCACGCTCAATCGCAGCGTCCAGCCCTTCTTTCTGAAAGGCATCCGTGCGGGCGATGAGGTAAAAATCGGGGTCGAGCCTGGCATCCGCCGCGGCCTTGATGCGATCGACCATTTCCTGCTGAGAGACAATTGCCTTGTTGGGGCGATGCCCACAGCGCTTCTGGGCGATCTGATCCTCTAAGTGCACCGCCGCCACGCCCGCGCGCTGCATTTCCTTGACGGTGCGCGCAATATTAAACGCCCCGCCCCAGCCGGTATCGATATCCACCAGCAGCGGCAGATCGGTCGCACCGCAGATGCGATGGGCGTCTTCCACAACGTCATTCATGGTGGTCATGCCCAAATCGGGCAAGCCAAAGGAAGCATTGGCCACGCCACCGCCAGACAGATAAATCGCCTGATGACCGACCCGCTCGGCCATCATCGCCGTGTAGGCGTTGATCGTGCCAAGAATCGGTAGCGGCTGATTCGCCTCTAGCGCTGCGCGAAAGCGCGCGCCGGGGGTAAGGCCTGACAGAGAAGATTGAGACATGGACGTTGACTCCTTAACTATTCGACACGGGTAGACGGCGATTTAATCCGTGGATGTCGGTGATTGTTGTTCAAGAATGGTGGCGTAACGGTCAGCGACATTGGTGCGGGAGGCGCTGACGTGGCGGCGCATCAACAGCTCGGCGAGTTCGGCATCCCCGGCTTCAATGGCGTCGACAATGCGATGGTGCTCCACAAAGGCACGCTGGGGGCGCGCACCGCTGGCACTGAACTGGGTACGGTAAAGACGGACGAGGTAATAAAGATCATCGCAGAGCAGATTCATCAACATCTTGTTGTGGCTGCCCTGAACGATGCGGTAGTGGAAATCGAGATCTCCTTCACGCTGATAATAGGCCTCGCCGCGCTTCAAATCACTTTGCCCCTCGTGAAGTGCCAGCACGTCCCGCAGCCCCTGAATCTCGTCTGCAGACATGTGTTCGGCGGCCAGTCGCGCCGCCATGCTTTCCAACGCCTCGCGTACGTCAAACAGTTCAATCAATTCTTTCATCGAGAGTTTGACAACGCGGGCGCCCACATGGGGGACCCGCTCGATCAAGCGGTGCGCTTCTAGGCGACGCATTGCTTCACGCAGCGGCCCCCGCGAAATACCGTAGGTTTTCGATAAACCTGGTTCGGTAATCTTGCTGCCTGGGGCCAATTCTCCACGCACGATTGCGTCCTGGAGCTGCTGGAAAACCCTCTCGGCCAGCGTGCGCACTTCGGGAGAGGCCGCCTCATGATCAGAGGCGTCTTGATGTGGTGTAGCAGCGGATAGCGTCATAGAAAATTGTCGACAATTAAATGTTGGAACAACTCTAGTCCTCCATAAAACCGCCGTCAACCTCGCTTACCGTGCGATCAGATAGGCATTTTGTCGTACGACTTAGGGTAATAACGTTATGGGGTGTCAACAATCTAGCAAAAAGCGGGGGATCGCCGTCGGCGATATCTTGCATCATGCGATTAACGTGAGAAAGCCGTCGAGAAGATCGACTGGTGTCATTGTTTAACGCCCTCTAAAATGCGTTGCCTTACCCGGCTAGGCGTTTGCTTCATGACATCGGCGTTAATACTGACGGCACTGCCCTATCTACCCGATCCCTTGACGACGTTCGCGGTACTCCGCCAACGCCAAGGCGCGGTGTTGCTCGATAGCGGGCGCCCGTTGGCCAATGGCCGCTTTGATATTATAAGCAGTGACCCACTGGCGACGCTTGAGATCGATGCCCACGGTCAGCCGAGGGTTGCGTCCGATCAACTCAATGCACCCCTCGACTGGCCGGATGCCTTTGCCCCCCAGCAGTGGCTGCTTGACCAGTTTCCCTTACCACCGCAAGACATGGGCGAGCTCCCCTTTGTAGGCGGTTTGATCGGTTACTGGGGTTATGATTTGGGCCGTGAGCAGCAATCGATTGCCAGCCAGCAGCCGTGTGTCACCGACCTGCCTCAGGCCCGAATTGGGCTCTATGACTGGTGCATCACACTTGACCACCACACCCAGCAGGCATGGCTGGTCGCCACCGCTGAGCGCCGCGAAAAGGTCATGCGCTGGCTTGGCCGCTCAGTGCCAGCCACGGCGCCGTTTTTCCTGACCGCTTCTTTTCAGGCGGAACTCAGCCGCGCTGACTACCACCAGCGCTTTCATGCCGTGCAAGACTATATTCGTGCCGGAGACTGCTACCAGATCAACCTGGCCCAACGCTTTTCGGCGTCATACCAGGGCGATGAGTGGCAAGCCTATTTACGCCTGCGCCGGGCCACTCCCACGCCTTTTTCAGGGTTTATGGCGTGGCAGGACAAAGCGGTGCTTTCGCTCTCGCCCGAGCGGTTC
>JAIVHM010000100.1:0-1049 GCA_020201095.1 Halomonas sp.
TACCATGCCAGACCAGCTTGCCGAAGGGGTCTTGGATTGGCCGCGCAACCGCCCGGAACCATTGTTCGGCGTCATCTATTACCATTCGGAATTGACAGGACGCTTCCGACAAAGTCTCGAAGCAGCTTTGAACGGTCGCTTGGATCTCATTCGAGTCGAGCGGATGAACCATATCTAAGAACACAGCGGGATCTTCCTCGATGGCTTTGCAAGTAATGCCAAAGTAGGCGTACGAACGTTCACTGACATAGGTAAAACGCAGGTCGTCCGGCGAGTCCATTTCAAACGAGAAGAGTATTCCCGGCACTGAGGCTGCAAGATGGGCGAAACGTTGTTGGGCTTCCAGCTCGGTGGAAACGTCGATATGTGTGCCCATCATCCATTCTGTGGGGGTGCCGTCTGTCTCTCTTACCAGCATGCCGCGGTCTTGAATCCAACACCAGCGGCCGTCTTTGCATCGAACTCGGCACAGGCATTCATAGAAAGGGATTTTGCTATCTAGGTGCTGACTGATCAATTCGTTAGAACGCTTTAAGTCGTCGGGGTGGCAAAGCTGGTTCCAGGTTTCAATCGAAAGCGGTTGAATCTCCTCCAAAGTGAAGCCCAGCATGGTTGCCCAACGTTCATTGAAAACCACTTCCCCGGTTCTGATGTTCCATTCCCAGGTGCCAGCTCTTGTGCCGTCTATAATGGCCTTCAAACGCAATTCGGTTGAGAGGTTCACGGTGAATAATCTTCCTTTTTGCGCAGTATGATCTTGATGCCTTTCCCCAGAGAACAACTTAAAAATCTCGAGTGAGCGGTAAGTTAAATTAATCCATGGAGCTTAAATATAACGTTATCGTTGATCTATTGCTGATGCTTTTTCCCTATTTTGTCCAAAATCATTGCGGGTTATGACGTAGCGTTCTTGGCGGAACTGACAGTGGATCATGATTTACCAGCAGGTGCGCTTAACGTGGTGCCAGGGCTTGGTCCCTGAGGCAGCCGCCTATTGGTTGAGCGCGAGATAGCTGATAGCGTCGTTGCGAATCTTTGTGAGCGCTTCG
>JAIVHM010000100.1:1093-2358 GCA_020201095.1 Halomonas sp.
GGAGAAGGGCTTTGAAGGCTTGCGCAGCTACACACAAATCAAGACCGTCGCTATCAATCACAACTAGGATGCTTTCAATATAAATGGAGCGATAACAATGACAATATCCAGAAAGGTAGGCATTGTCGGTGTAGGCCTGATGGGCCATGGTATTGCCAATAGTCTGCTGCGTGCAGGCCATGAGGTCAGCTTTCTTGAGCACTCAGGTAATCAGCCCGTGGATGATCTTATGGCATCCGGTGCCACTGCGCTGAGTTCAGGCCGAGAAGTGGCTCAAAATGCGGAGGTGGTGATCCTGTGCGTCACCGGATCACCGCAAGTAGAAGCGGTGCTCTTTGAACCCAATGGCGTATTAGAAGGCTTGAAGCCCGGTAGCGTCGTCGTCGATTGCTCGACCGCACTGCCCAGTTCGACAGAAAAAGTAGCTGCCAAGGTGGCGGCTGCAGGTGGGCGCTTTATGGATGCGGCGATGACGCGCACCCCTAAAGAAGCAGAAGAAGGGCGTCTTAACCTGATTGTCGGAGCCCGAAGGCGTTATTTGATGAAACCTTGCCGCTGCTGCAAGGGTTTGCTGAAAACATTGCCCATGCTGGCGACGTCGGCGCCGGGCATACGCTAAAGCTACTGCATAACTTTGTGTCATTGGGCTTTTCGGCAGTGTTGGCCGAGGCCACCGCTGCGTCTCGCAAGGCAGGTATTAGCGATAGTGCGCTATTGGAAGTGCTGGGTGCCGGTGGTGGAGGTGGCGTTGTACTAGAACGTTTGCGTCCTTACATCGTTAACAATGATCCCTCTGGTTTCAAATTCACCGTTTCGAATGCCACCAAAGACCTGGGTTACTATCACACAATGACCAACGAGCTGGGCGTAGAGCGTGGCGTTGCCGAGGCCGTGCATGCACTTTATACGTCTATCGACGACAGTTCATCGGCCGTACCGGAAGTGATCGGGATTTTGGAGAAGCGAACTTAGCGGTCGGTGCATGGTAGTGGAAAGCTCCGCACCCATCGGCACATGCTGTTGTGGCGCCTCCCAGTCCTTGTAAGAGCCAGACTTTGTCGGGCGATTAGGTGGCTCGCTCGTTATCGTCGGAAGATGAGATGGAGTCATCACAAGCATTAGAGAATTGAGCGTTGACCACCTTCCTAAAGGCGCCTAGGTTTTTTAAATCTAACGGGTGACCACTGCTCTAGCGATCTGAGCTTACGAGGGTAGGAAAACCATGCATTGGATTCTAAATAATACCTTTCGGTTTATCTCCTTAC
>JAIVHM010000100.1:2401-5540 GCA_020201095.1 Halomonas sp.
GTTTATCTCCTTAGCTCTTTTGCTCTGCTCTGCAACAACTGCCTTTTCTCAGGATACGGTTAGTGCAGAAGACGTACTGGATATAGAGGAAATCGAACGCATCGCTGACATCGCGCGAGCGGGAAGTGACCCGCGAATAACGGCGAGCCTTGCCGATCAAAGTGGGCGAGACGAGAATCGCACGAACCCTACCCCGCCGGTTCTAGTATCCATCCAAGGCGATCCGGCTTTTGTCTACACCCGTGGCGCTAACTACGATGTGCCTGAGGGGGAGCCGGAATTCGTGATGCGTTGCCGTGGCGACGGCATGATCGAGCTGACCACCATCGTCTCTCAGTTGATGGATGACCCTTTGGAATTGAGCCCTGATGACGAGGATTTGCTCCACATTCGTCCCTACGGCCAAGACCGCGAATTTACGATGCCGGTAGCGCTGGGGGAGAGCTTTCCCAGTCATCGCAAAATCGTTCGTGTGACGGGGTCGGCACGCGCTGATTCCTCCTTCTTCACCGATTTGCAGGGCACGACCAATTTTTCCTATCAACTGAAAAGAAACGGTGCGTTCTTGCCAATGACCGGCGGCCTTGATTTCAGCACGTTTCGTGAGGATGTGGGGCCGCTCTTGGCGCATTGCCGCGCTGGCAAGCCGAATCCACGGGAACGTACCGATCCCGACGAGATCGTGGTCGCAGAGAATGCGCGGCCTGAACAGCCGGCCGAATCTGACATGCCGAAGACGACAGGTCGTTTCACACCGAACCCGCAGGACATCCAGAACGCAATTCAGGCAAGGGTCGATGTCGCTTTCCAGCGGCTGGATGCAATGGGCGACCAGTGCAACACCTATCGCCGTGACAACAATCCGGTGGCGGCAATGATGTGCCTTTTCTCAGGCGGCGGTGCGATGAACTCGAGCACCGGCAACATGCACATCACCTCCGTGAGCTTGGATCATTGTGTGCAGATGGAAGACCCTGACGTATCGGCCTATTGCCGGTATCGAGCCGACATGGCGATGACGGGGTCAGGCATGATGGGGCAGGTGGCGTCGCTCGTGAACGCGGCAAGCGCTTTCAACCAGTGGACCTGGGCCTCGTTTCGTCGTGACGGGCAAACCTGGCAATTGGTGGAATCATGGGACAATTGCCGGATCGACGATCGTATGTTGCGATGCACAAGTCGACGGTAGACCGGGAGGTCTGGGCTAAATCTGCTCAGTGGTTATCAGCCGGGTGATTCCACCGTTAATTTTCCAGAGGTCTACCATGCTCGCTTCACGATCACTTCTTCCTATCTTTGCCATCAGTCTGGCTATGGCCCCAATCCCTGCTGCCGCCTTCTTTTTCGGCGGCTTCAGCTTGCCACCCCCCCGCCATTCAGGAAAATCTGTATATTCCTTTCTTCGAGGAGAGTGACGCCGAACTCGTCCTTCGCTTCAATCCGGGGTCTGATGCGGTCAAAGATCCAGTGATTCGTGATGTTGTCGCGGCGGTTATGCTTTTGGGTATCGCGGACGAAGCCGTCTTTCCGCGTACCGCCGGATCAACGAATCTCGAACTTTCTGCACCGGCCTTCACGGGCCCGATCATGGAGTACCATAAGGCCCTTGTCGACTTCGCCGGTCCGGACGCCTCGATTGAGGCACTGGCGGAAGCGACTGGCATGGTCCCTGGAAACGAGATTCCGCTTCTTAGCGGCCTTGACGCCTCGGCCATGGCAGAGCTTGGGAACGGGCGGGCGGTTATGCGGCAAGGTTTTCGGCAGCTCACCGAAGCTGGTTACACGGTGAGTAGTGAAGCACGGCTTCTCACGGCAGAGGGGGCGCCGGTTGAGCTTGATGTCTTCATCGCCACGCCGTTTTTAACCCTGCAGCAACGCAACGCCCTGCGAGCAGCTGCAGAGTACATGATGCGTTTGGGCATCACGGTTCGTGTACAAGAAAGCGCCGATCCCGATACGACCACGCTATTGGAGGAAAGTGACGCGATGATCGCGCTGGAAGACTCCAACCTCTACGCCACACTGCTTAAATGGGTGCTGTTGATGGGGTGGGACGAAACGCCTGTCGACGCTTTCGTTGATGGCCTACCTAAGCCGCTCAGTCCTCACCAGGAAATCACTGCTTTTGCGCTTCTTGACAAATATCTTACGGCCACGGGCTATGCGGTGTCGTTGGCCCACACAGCGCCCGTTGGTGACTACTCCGATGCCGCGTTGCGCGCGGTGCTCTGGCGAACCGCAGAAACACGTGCCTATCTTTCGAAGGTATGCGGCGAAGAGGGACGAGGTCTTTTTGCTGGGTATACCGAAACCGAACTTGTGTTCCGGAGTCAGGATCATCCCCTTGTCATGTATCTGCCCAAGAAGGGTGGATTGGGCAAAGAACTGAGGGTGGCTCTGCTGGCGACTGAGGAGCAGGTCGGCATCTCGGATCAAGGCGTCGTACGATTACAGCCTGTCGAATTTGATGAGACGTCCGGTGACGAAAAGCTCTGGGAAAGACTTCCCATCGATATTCCGGTAGAGAGACTGGGTCGCACGCTAGTCTTGAAGGATCCTGCCGCTTATCTCGACTTAGCCAGGCGAGTGAACCTTGCTCCCTCGGGCGACAGCGTCACGACAGTTCCCATGCTTTTTCAGGAGCGCATTGAGGGTGAGTTGCGCACGCAGCAGCCTGTGCGGGACCATCTCATCAGCGCTGATGCCCTGATGGACCATGAGTTTGCGGGCGTGCCGTCATGCGCCGCAAAAATATTTCACGGCGGCGAGGCGCTCACCTTCAGCCGCTTGGCGGTGGTTGAATAGCGTTCTAGTGGAAGAGCCCATCGACATTCGACTCCTATCTATCGGCCTTTGGGGCTGTTTCCGTTACACTAAGCGGCTTTAAGCTTGCCTGCGGGCAGTGGGTGTTTTTTTGTCGAGGTGTCTCTTGGGTGACGCGTTACATGCTTGGTGGGCGCAGCAGTTGGTGCTGTGCGATTGGCATTTTACGCCGCATCCCTTATCGGTGGATGCGGGGGCGGCGGAGCAGCGTTTGCTGGGCCAGGGTATTGCCCATCGGGGTGAGTTGGCCGAGCAATGGTGGGTTGCGCTGCATGCCCCGGCGGGCGAGGCGGACCGGCTGCTGGCGGCGCTTGAG
>JAIVHM010000101.1 GCA_020201095.1 Halomonas sp.
GAGCAGCTGGTGCGGGGCGGGGAGCCGGTATCTGAAGCCGCGCGCCTAGACCGTCAGGCGATAGATACGATTTTATGGTACGGTATTGCTTGGCTTGAAGACCTGATTAGGCTGGGTTTGTCCGGCTCTACCTCCTCCTTGCGCAATCCCGACTTACTCCCGCTTTACCGTCAAGCGGTGAAAAACGCCCGGGTACGGGATTGGTTTAAACTGCTGGATTATGCCCGTGAGCAGCGTCGCTTGCTCGCCGTTGGTGCCAACCCCAATCCGCAGCTTGTGCTGGAAGCGTGGCTGGTGCGCTGGTCGGCATTACTCCGCTCCTAGACCGACTGACGAGGTGTTATGGCAACGCAAAAAGCGCTTTCCCTCACGGTGCCCGATGTGCCCACGCTACTGTCTGCCTATATGCCTTTTCTCGATCGAGGTGGCATGTTTATTCCCACCCGTGGCCACTATGATCTGGGCCAGACCATCTATTTACTGCTGACGTTGCCCGGAGAAAACGAGCGCCTTTCGCTAAGTGGCGAGGTGATTTGGGTGTCCCCTGATGGTGTCAGCGGTCGGCGCATGCCGGGGATTGGTATCCACTTCAATGCACAGGATTATCGCGTGCGTGACCGAATAGAAACCCTTCTGGCGGGTCAGTTGGACAAAGCTGCGCCCTCATTTACCCTTTAACGCCCACCACGAGAGCGACATGTTTGTTGATTCCCACTGCCACCTTGACCGTCTATCCGATACTACGCACAACGGCAACCTTGCGGCAGCGCTCGAGGCTGCCCGCAGCGCTGGCGTTAATCAATTTCTTGCCATCTCCGTGACGCTTGAGGACATGCCCAAGCTAGCCGACATTGCCAGAGCGCACGAGGACGTCGTGATATCGGCAGGGCAGCATCCTCTGCATGACGCACCGGTTGAGCCCAATGTTAGCGATATAAAGGAAGCTGCTGAACAGTTCGGTGCGGTGGCCATCGGCGAGACGGGCCTTGACTACCATTATGCGGACCGCGTGCCGGTAGCGGTTCAGCACGAACGTTTCAAGCGCCACTTGATCGCCGCGCGTGAGCTCGAACTGCCCGTGGTGGTTCATACCCGTGATGCCAAAGAAGACACCCTGGCCTTGCTGCGTGAGCACAGCGACCCGCGAGTTGGGGGCGTGCTCCACTGCTTTACCGAAGATATCGAGATGGCGCGAGAGGCTGTGCGATTAGGCTTTTATATATCGTTATCCGGGATTGTTACCTTCCGTAATGCTGAAGCGCTTCGCACCCTAGCATGCCAGCTGCCGCTTGACCGGTTGCTGATCGAAACCGATAGCCCCTACTTGGCGCCGGTCCCGTATCGTGGTAAATCCAATGAACCCGCCTGGGTGGTTGAAGTGGCCGAGTGCATTGCCGAGGCGCGGGGCATCAGTGTTGATGAAGTCGCCATGCAGACCACG
This sequence comes from Halomonas sp., assembly GCA_020201095.1. Classification (GTDB taxonomy): domain Bacteria; phylum Pseudomonadota; class Gammaproteobacteria; order Pseudomonadales; family Halomonadaceae; genus Vreelandella. The sequence goes on from JAIVHM010000101.1 coordinate 1,442, forward strand.
GTTAATTTCTATCAGCTGTTTCGCAATGCCGTGCCCGAGGCCCCCGAACAGGTCCAGCAAGCGTTATCAGAAGCGGGACTATTGGCCAAGTAAATGGGTCATGGCGAGGTAATACGATGAACATAGACCGATTGCTCGATTATCGCCAGGGCGCTTCCAGCATCCCGCCACTCGATGACTGGCAGCCCGCTTTGTCAGGCGATATGGATATACGTATCGATGCCCAGGGTGGCTGGTGGCACGAAGGAGCGCCTTTTGCCCGTGCCAGCGTCGCGCGGTTGCTGTCGACCTTGCTGCGTCTTGATGCCGAGGACTATTGCTTGGTGACGCCTATCGAACGCTGGCGTATTCAGGTGGACGACCGGCCCTTCGTCGCCGTGGAAGCCGACTTTCGAGACGATGCATGGTGGTTGACCACGCAGTTTGACGACGTTGTACGTCTTGATGCCGAACACCTCTTCGCGTTGAGCGAGACGCCCCAGGGAGATCAGGTGCCGGAAATTGCCGTCCGTTTTGGGCTGGCAGCCAGGTTGCATCGCCATGTCTACTACCAGCTTGCCGATGTCGCTGAATTACGCGATGAAGGAGCTGGTCGTCAGGCGCTGAGTGTCTACAGCGCCGGTCAGTGGCACCCCATCGGCTACCTTGAAGGGCACGAGCTTGATGGGTTATCACCCAGCGAGGTGTCGTGAAGCTAACCGCTGAACAGCAAGCCGTCATTCATCACGCCGAGGGGCATGCCCGCGTTGCCGCGGTGGCTGGCGCCGGTAAAACCACCACCATGGCGGCACGTGTTCACCATCTGCTCGCCCGTGGTGTTCCGCCCAAGCGCATTCTGGTGCTGATGTTTAACCGTTCCGCCCGGGAAGATTTTCAGCGGCGGTTGGCAAGTATGGCGCCACCCGGCCAAGCGTTGCCGGATGTGCGCACCTTCCATTCGCTGGGCCACCGGCTGACACAAAGCCTGTGCCGCTGGGGCGTCCTGGCGCCGCGTCAACTGTTATCGGCGGAATGGCAGCTGGAGCGTTTGCTCCGCCAGGCCAGTCTGAATGTGCTCAGCGATGCTGTTGAGCGCCGCGATACGGCGCTGGAGGGCGACCGGCTCGAAACGCTGGCCCACTTTTGCGGTCTGGTTAAAGCCGAAATGCTGGCGCCAGAAACGCTCTTTGAGCGTCTCAATTACGACCCCGATACCGATTATTTTCCCGCCGCCTTCAATGAGGCCGAGCGCCTGCTGCGTAGTGAAGGGGTGATGACCTATGCGGATCTGCTTTACCGTCCGCTGCAAGCCCTCGAGGCCGATAGCGCCTTACGCAGCCGAGTAGAGGGTTTTCTGGATCACGTGATTATCGATGAGTATCAGGATATCAATGCGGCCCAGCAGCGCCTGCTGGCGGTTCTGGCGGGTAAAAGAGCGTCCGTCATGGCGGTCGGCGACGCCAATCAGTGTATCTACGAGTGGCGCGGCGCGCGGCCTGATACCATGCTGGAAAACTTTACCACCACCTTTGGTGAAGCAACCGATTACCCTCTCTCGACCACGTTTCGCCACGGCCATGCCTTGGCACTGGCGGCCAACCATGCGATTGCCGCCAACCAGCGTCGGCCGGACCAGCTATGTTTGGCAGCGACCGACAATCCGGATACCCGCTTGTCAGTGGGGCAGGGTGGTCGGCAGCTGCTGGATGCGTTGATCGTGCTGCAAGACCCCGAACAGCTCACCCTGCTACTGGCCCAGCCCACACCATTCGTGGCAAGGGAGCGTCTGCAGCGGCTGGCCCGGCAGCTCGCCAGCCGTCAAGCATGGCCGGAAAATCACGACCCGATGATCAGCGATTTAAAACCCATCCAGCGGCGCACGCTGAAAAAACGCTGGGCGTTGCTGTGCGAACTGCCGCAACTCAGTGCATGGCCGCCAGCCAAGCTGTTGCAGCACGTTGTGGATACCATTGAGGCCGAGAAAACCTTGAAGCGCGCCGCCGCCCGACGCGATAAGGGCGAAGAGGACGTACGCTTGCTGGACGTGCTGATCGAGCAAGCGCAAAGCGTCTCAGACCCGGATGCGTTTATCGAGTTGTTGGAGCGCCCGGTAGAGAATCAAGCGGCGGGGGTGCTGATCAGCACCGTTCACGGCGCCAAGGGGCTTGAGTGGCCTTTCGTCGCCGTGGCAGGCGTCAACGAGGAAGATTTCCCTTATTACAGCCGGGATAACCCGCTCACAGACGATCGCCTGGAAGAAGAACGGCGGCTGTTTTATGTCGCGATCACGCGCTCGAAAGAACAGTTGCTTGTGCTTCACGACGGCGGGGCGCATCGGCCCAGTCGATTTATAACTGAAAGCGCGTGGCAGGACAGCATGCAGGTCGCCGCCTGTCTGGCAAAAGATAACACGCAATCCCTGACGGTCACGTCGCCATCGCTTGTGGGACGTTACCTGAGTCAGCTTGGGCGTGATGACATTGAGTTGGCCGCGCCCGAGGTTCAAGCCCCCCAGTCGGCCTACACCGCAAGCGCGTTCTATCCCGGCCAGCGGTTGCACCATGCGGTGTTCGGCGAAGGGGAAGTGGCCACCGTGGAAGGTAATCCCAGCGATCCGGTGATTGATGTTCGCTTTGATCAGGCGGGGCGGCGACGGCTGATCGCTAGCCGTGCCCCCATCGAACGATTGGCGTGATAAACAAAATGCCCCATCACTGGGGCATTTAGGTTTACTGCCATGCGTGGTGTGTCACCGCGACTGATC
>JAIVHM010000265.1 GCA_020201095.1 Halomonas sp.
GTTTAGCGGTCACTCATTCCAGTGATCGTTCAGCGGTCGATGCTCTGGGTTAGCCTTATCAATCGCCGCGCCAATGGCCGCATAGGCGTGCTGGTACGTCGTGTAGGTCTTGCCGTTCGAGTAGTACAAGCCAAAGTCGGTAACGCTGCGCACGACTGCGAGTAGGGTTTCCGGTTCGCCATCGCGGGTAATCACGTCGATAGCATCCGTGACGGATTCGTCATAAACGCGCAAAGCTATTTCGCTGGCGAACAGCTCAGCATCGTGTCTTATTTTGCTCATACTGAAGCCTCCAGGCGGGCAAGTCTCAGGGCTAGCTCGATAACGGCGCGGTTTAGGGGTTGGCCCGCATAAGGGGCCAGTATGTCGTTTAACGCTTTGATCTCGGCAGCAGTGGCAATCATTGGTCTGCCTCCAGGCGCTCGAGCACAAACTCGCCACGTTCCTCAATCTGGTGGGCAATGATCTTTACAGCAGCGAGTAGGCCATGCCGTGTATGCAGGTCGATCTCTGGTTCTGCCAGGGCATCAGCGAGTGCATGAAGCGCGTAGCCTGATTTTTCCATGGTGACGGCATCGCCTTTCAGCATAGCGCGTGAAAGTTGGTAGCGGTCGTGTATGGTATTATTGCTTTGCATGACGTTCTCTCTCTTAGCGGTTTGGTGCGTCGTGTATGCCCCCGGTCTGTTAGCCCAGATTCGGGGGCGCTTTATTTCTGGCCCATCATGGCCATCATCTTTTCCTCAGCCTTACGGCTTCTCTCCTTGGAACCAGCCTGCCACGCATCAGCGGCGGCCTTGTCTTGCTCCATTGTCTCAATGCACCAATAGCAGCGCATCAAGCGCGGATAATGACCGGGTTTAGGAACCTCACACCAGACATCAATCATCCTATCTTCAGCCTGCACAAGCCCTTGGTGCTCCATATTTCTAAGTGTTCGCGCTACGTTCGACACGTCAAGGCTCAGGATGCTGGCCACGGTTGCCGCGTTACGCGGTGGCGTTCCCCATTCAAGGTTCGCATGGTCATTAGTGAGACTCAGCGCTTCCAGTATCCGGCGCTTATTGTCGGTCATTCGCACAAGTTATCCTCAACGGTGCTGGTCAATAAGGCTATCGTACTTAACGCAACGGCGCTGGTCAATAAGAAATGTATTGGCCTGTTTCTCGCGTGTTACCAGGGCAACGGCCTATGCCTGCAATCAACAAACATGCCGAGCTAAAAAAAAAGCCTCCACCCTATCCAGCAATGGGCAGCGGCATTGTGTGGTGCAGGTAGGTGTGAAGGTTCGCGTTCTCTCGGTTCCGGTGCAATGCACTTTTGAATGCTTCGATGCGCCGATGATGAAACAAGGGGTACAAGGTAGGAATCAATAAGAGAACAAGCACAACTTCTTAGTATTAGCCACAGACCTAAGCCCTAAAATCAGCCTGAAACCCGCATGGTTGAGCCTTTTTTTACTCAAAACGCTAATGCGCACAGGGCGGTGCTAAAGTTGCTCAGATTCGAGCGTCAAAACGTATCCGGTGTCGGCTTTTATGCGGTCTTCTAGTGCGCTTAGATTAGGCTCTCCATGGACTGTTAAGCCATCGTGCTGCATTACTGCGACGCGACCTGATAACGCGGTCATCATAGACTGCAAGGCGTTTGACTCTGCCCCCTGCAATATGTGGGCTAGCTTCTCACGACCGTTAGACCTGATCCCTATTTCTCGGCCTGCATCGTTGACCATAACGCCCGCTTTTTGAGTGCGTGCAGCATAATCAATTAACACTTCCTTGCCGACACGGCGTACGTCTCGGTAAAGGTCTTTTACTAACGGTAGCTCGCGTAGCAATTCTGTTGCCTCTGCCCCTAGCCGCTTTTCGATAGCCAGTTGGTTTTCTTTTGGGTTCCTAGCTAACGTTGCGCCGTAAATGATGGCTAACAGCAGAAACTTGGCATCTTCAATGCTGACACCTCCAGCGCTGGCGATCTCTGCGCGGGTCGCTTTTTTGTTCGCTAGATAGCGCAGTATGTGAGGTGATGGCTCGCCTAATCGTTCAGCCATTTGGGCTAGCAGCGACCAATGGCAGTTGGCTATATCAACATCGAAGCAGCCTCGCAGGGCGGCGCGGCGCACTTCGGATACGCAACGCTGTAGGTTAAGCGTTCCCTCGGCATATAAGCGGCCCGCTGGGCTTTCTCGGTATGTTGTTGGGATTACGAATCCAGGCGCACCCGAACGCTTAGCGAGGTCGAGCATTACCGACGCCTGATCCCTCGCCATTAAAGCGCGGCGCTGTGCAGCGGTATTGCCTGAGTTTGGGCCTCTGCCTGTTCTGATTGCTTCCCAGCCATCAAAGGCCCATTGAAAGCTGCCTGGGCAAGGGTCGCCATCAAGATACGCCTGAGCGGCGTGATGGAACGCGTGCAGGTTATCGCCATCTATTTCGATAGCGGCTTCAATTTGGCGGCGCGGGTAGCGGCTCATCTTTCCTGTTGAGGTGCGCGACCTTATCCCATCGGCTGGCATCCTGTAGGGCGATCCATCAGGGTTCACCAGACCTTGCTCATCCGGCTCTAGGCCAGTGAGCGCATATTGTTGTGAAGCCTTGAGGTATGCCATACAAATATCCTTTGCCTCGCTAGTCATCGCCCACCCTCCAGCACTCACCCCCCGCCGGGGCTTTACTTCCAGGGTAAACCACTCAAGATCGGCGTTTACTTCATCGAATCGTTTAGCGCTGCCAAACATGGCGGGCTTGAATCGCCAATGGATAGGCGTCACGCTTTCAATGCCTGAATTGTGCGTCATCCTTCCACTAAACATAGCCCAAAGAACGGCGGCCATGCCGGATTGCTCCTTATCGCTTAGCGCTCTGAACGCTTCCGATGTATTAGAAAGATGCTTGCTGAATGCCTTGGGTCTGTATCCTAGACTGCCTGTTCGGGCGCTTGTCTTACGTAACTGTTGTGCCATAATGATCGTGCCTTTTCGGTGCCTGCCGAGTTGGTTGCTCTGCGTAAAGCATTAAAGCCCTCGAAGTTTGCCGCTTCGGGGGCTTTGTCCATTCTAGGGGCATACTGATTTTTGTCCAGTGGTGCCAC
>JAIVHM010000167.1 GCA_020201095.1 Halomonas sp.
GTGGCGGTCGTCGCGGTTACCTACTTCCTCCACCAGATGAATACCCGCAAGATGAGTGCGGCGATATCCGAATCCACCAAAACTATTTTTGGAGCGGGTTTCGTGCTGATCTTTACTGTGCCGATGGTACGTATTTTGATCAACTCGGGGGTTAACGGCGCCGATATCGCGTCCATGCCGGTCATGATGGCGCAAGCCGTTGCCAGCGGCGTGGGTGATGTCTATCCGTTCTTTGCACCCGCTGTGGGTGCCATGGGGGCCTTTATCGCCGGCTCAAACACCGTGTCCAACCTGATGCTGGCAGAATTCCAGTTTAGCGTTGCAGAGTCTCTTGGCGTATCAACCGCCATGATGGTGGCGCTACAAGCCGTTGGGGCAGCTGCCGGTAACATGATTGCGATTCACAACGTAGTTGCCGCCTCGGCCACCGTTGGGCTACTGGGTCGCGAAGGGGCTACCATTCGTAAAACGATTTTGCCGACGATCTATTACCTGGTCGCCACAGGCTTGATCGCGCTGATTGCGTTCTACGTGATTGGCGTAACGGATCCATTGATGTAAGTCTTAAAGCTCGCTAGCGAGTGTCTAAACGCAAACCCCCAGGCTTAGCCTGGGGGTTTGTGGTTTTAGCTCAACGTTCAAGCCCTGCTTACTGATTATTTAAGCGTTAGCCGATGCGTTTAAGGTCTTGGCTGTGGAGTTTGCCGCGCTCTACGTAGCTTTGGGCGTTCTGCTTCAAACCCGCTATAACCTCTTCTGAGAGCTCTCGCACTACGCGGGCAGGTGAACCAACAATCAACGAGTTGGGCGGAAACACCGCACATTCCTTAATAAAAGCGCCCGCACCCACCAGGCTGTTTTCGCCGATCACCGCACCGTTCAGCACCACCGCTTGAATTCCGATCAGGCAGCCATCGCCAACGGTGCAGCCATGCAGCATCGCCTGGTGGCCTACCGTGACGCCCTTACCCACCTTGAGGGGAAAACCGGGGTCGGCATGGAGCACCGCGCCATCCTGAATATTGCTCTCTTCGCCCACCTCCAAGTGATCGGTATCGCCGCGCAGTACCGCCTGATACCACACGCTTGAGCGTGCCTTCAGCGTTACCTGACCGATAACATCAGCCGTTTCGGCAACATAGACATCGTCATGGATGTCGGGCTGATGCTCGCCGTATTGATAAATCGCCACGTTAATCTCCTTATTGTTGGTTCGCCTTTCAGCTCAGGCTAGCGCTTGTTCCAGCAGTCGGGCAACGTGAATTGCTTCGCGGCCGCTGCCATCATGAATCTGATGGCGGCAGCTGGTGCCATCGGCAATCAACACAGCATCGTTATCCGCCTTGCGAATGGCGGGCAGCAGCGAGAGTTCCGCCATCTTCAGCGAGGCCTCATAGTGCTCGGCTTCATAGCCGAAACTGCCGGCCATCCCGCAGCAGGAGGACTCGATAGTTTCGACCTTCAGTTTCGGAATCCAGCCCAGTACCTGCTCAACGGGGCGCAGCGCGTCGAACGCTTTTTGGTGACAGTGGCCGTGCAGCATCGCCCGCTCGTAGTGCAGCGGCTTTAGCTTGAGGGGCATCTGATCCTCGGCGCGGGCTTTGACTAAAAACTCTTCAAACAGATAGGCGGAGGCCGACAGCGCTTTCGCCTCTTCGCCAAAGCCGTACTGCAGAAACTCATCACGCATGCTGAGCAGACAAGAGGGCTCAAGCCCCACAACGGCCACGCCGCGTTCAACAAATGGCATCAGGTGCTCAAGCGTGCGCTTAGCTTCCGCCTTGGCTTTATCAAACTGTCCAGACGATAAGTAAGTGCGCCCACAGCAGAGCGGCCGCTGACCTTTGGTTACATTGAGATGGACACGGTAGCCCGCCGCTTCCAGCACCCGTTTGGCCGCCTTGGCGTTGTCGCCCTCCATATAGTTATTGAAGGTATCGACGAACAGCAGCACTTCACGCTCTGCCGTGGCGGCGTGCTTAGACGCCTCGGCACTGGCGAGGAAATTTCCGTTAAACACCGGCAGCGAGCGCTCGGGTGCCAGCTTTAACGCCTGCTTGATCTGCTTCGCCAGAAACGGCACGCGCTCAACACCATTGACCAGCGCTGAAAATTTGCTGGCCCAGGGCGCATAGCGCGGCATCTCGCCGACCATACGATCACGCAGTGAGATCCCATTGGCGCGCGCGCGAGCGGTGCGCGCCTCTATCTTGAACTTGGCCATATCGACGCCGGTGGGGCAATCGCGCTTGCAGCCTTTGCACGATACGCAGAGATCCAGCGCCTCTTTTACATCGTCGCTGGCCAGCCCTTCATCACCCAACTGGCCCGAGAGCACTAAGCGCAAGGTGTTAGCACGACCGCGAGTAAGGTGCTGCTCGTCCTTAGTGATACGAAAGCTCGGACACATGGTACCCGCATCAAACTTGCGGCAGTGGCCGTTGTTGTTGCACATCTCCACCGCCATGGCCAAGCCATGGGTGGCATCGCCGCCGGAGCCTGGCGGCGTTTGCTCGCCGGTAAGCGGGTCGCGCTTGACGTTCCAGGCCGACCAGTCAAACACCGGGGTCAGCGGGATGGTGGTGTAGCTTTTAGGAAAACGGAAATAGCGCTCGTCATCCATTTTCGGGGTATCGACAATCTTGCCGGGATTAAACAAATTTTCTGGGTCAAAGAGCTGCTTGATTTCGCGGAAGGCATTGTTGACCGTTTCACCAAACTGCCACGCTACCCACTCGCCGCGGCAAATGCCGTCGCCATGCTCGCCGGAGTAGGCGCCTTTGTATTCGCGCACTAACGAAGAGGCCAGTTCGGCGATTTCGCGCATTTTCTTGCCGCCATCCCGGCGCATATCGAGAATCGGCCGAACGTGCAGCGTGCCGACACCCGCGTGGGCGTACCAGGTGCCCTCGGTGCCATAGCGGTTAAACACTTCAGTCAGCTTGTCGGTGTACTCAGCCAGGTGCTCTAGCGGCACCGCGCAATCTTCAATAAACGAGACCGGCTTGCCGTCGCCCTTCATGCTCATCATGATGTTGAGCCCGGCCTTGCGCACGTTCCAAAGCGCTTTCTGCTCGGCCGCTTCGGGCATATCTACCACGCTGCCCGGCAGGCCTAAATCGCCCATCAGCTCGTTAAGCCCACGCAGGGCTTCAAGCTGCTTGGCGTGATCTTGACCGGCAAACTCCACCAACAAAATAGCTTCCGGCTTACCAATTAGCGCCTTCTCGATGACTGGGCGGAACGCGGGGTTCTCCAGCGACAGCTCGATCATGGTGCGATCAACCAGCTCCACCGCCGTGGGGCCAAGCTTGACGATGTGTTGAGTGAAGTCCATCGCCTGATAGAAGGTTGGGAAGTTCACCACGCCCAGCACTTTCTGCTCAGGCAGCGGCGAGAGCCTGAGCTTAATGCGCTGGCTTACCCCGAGCGTACCTTCCGAGCCCACCAGCAGGTGGGCCAGGTTAGCGCGACTGTCAGGGTCATAGGGCATGGGGTTCTGGCAATCGAACAGATCCAGGTTGTAGCCCCCTACCCGGCGCAGTACTTTGGGGAAGTGATCACGGATTTCCGGGCCAACGCGCTCTGCAATCGCCCTCACCTGTTGAGCAAGGCGCTGCTCTTGAGAGCCTTCCGCGAAGCTATCAACGAAACCAAAACGCGCCGCGCTGCCGTCAGCCAATAATGCTTCCACGCCCAGTACGTTGTGCACCATATTGCCGTAGTAGATCGAACGCGATCCGCAGGAATTATTGCCGTTTGTCCGCACTGGCTGGTACCCGCGCCGCGGGCCAAAATCGGCACTTTGGCATCCCGGGCGATATCCAAGGCGACTTTCAGGTCTTGCTGATGGCGTGGAATGACCACACCTACTGGCGTCACCTGATAAATCGAGGCGTCGGTTGAGTAACGCCCACGGGTGGCCCGATCAAACAGCACCTCTCCCGCCATTTCTCGGGATAATCGCTCGGCGAGTTCGCCGAGCGGTTTAATCTTGGCATCGCGGGACGGGTGTTGATTCGTCAGAGACGTCATGTGGCTCTCCCCCGTCGTTTAGCGCTTGCCTGCGTTCAGCGGGTTAGCGGCAAAGTAATCAAGCGCTGCGGTAACGCCGCTACCCTTGAGGTTAACGCCGGACAGTTTCATGCCCGCCTCACAGCCGCCCAAAGTGGCAATCAGCGTAAGATCATTACAGTCGCCCAAATGGCCGATCCGGAACATCTTGCCTTTGGCCTTGCCCAGGCCCATGCCGAGTGACAGATCAAAACGCTCGTAGATAATCTTGCGCACGGCGTCGGCATCGACACTCTCTGGCATTACCACGCCGGTTAGCACAGGCGAGTAAACGGACGGATCCAAGCACTGTATCTCAAGTCCCCACGCCTCTACTGCGGCACGCACACCAGCGGCCCAGCGCTGATGGCGGGCAAGCACCTGCTCCATGCCTTCATCCAGCAGCATATCCAGCGCTTCATTAAGGCCGTACAGCAGATTAGTGCTGGGCGTGTAGGGCCAGAAACCGTTCTTGTTAGCCTCCAGAATTTCGTCCCAGGCCCAGAAGCTTTTGGGTAATTTTGCTTGCTTGCTGGCTTCAATCGCTTTGGGAGAAAGCGCGTTAAAACTGATACCCGGCGGCAGCATCAGCCCTTTTTGCGAGCCAGAGACGGTGACATCAACGCCCCACTCGTCATGCCGATAGTCGGCGCTGGCCAAACCGGAAATGGTATCGACAATCAGCAGTGCCGGGTGGCCAGCCGCATCAATGGCTTTACGCACGGCGGCAATATCGCTGGTCACGCCGGTCGAGGTTTCGTTATGCACCACGCAGACGGCTTTAAGCTCGTGGTGGGTATCCTCTTTCAGGCGCGCCTCGATCATGTCGGCCTGCACACCGTGGCGCCAGCCTTCGTAGCCCGGCAAGCCCAGAAACTCGGGCTGCACGTCCAAACGTAACGCCATTTTGTGCCACAGCGTGGCGAAGTGGCCGGTCTCAAACATCAGTACTTTATCGCCCGGTGACATGGTATTAGCCAAGGCGGCTTCCCATGCACCGGTACCCGACGCCGGGTAGATAATCACCGGGTTCTCGGTTTTGAAGATTTTTTGAATTTTACTTAGCAGATCAAGTCCCAAAGCGCCAAACTCGGGCCCACGGTGATCGATCGTAGGCAGACTCATCGCCCGTAAAATACGATCCGGCACCGGCGAGGGTCCGGGTATTTGCAGGAAATGACGGCCGGACGGATGAAAATCTAGTTTCAACATGATGATTTCTCCAGAGACAATTTTGTACTTTTGATAATGAATTCAAAATGCATTAAAAAATTTACTTGATACAGCCCTCGGCCCGCAGCTTTTTTAGCTCCTCTGACGAGATCCCCAAGGTATCGAGCACTTCATCAGTATGCTGCCCGAACAGCGGGGCGGGGCTGCGAATTTGCGAGGGTGTAAGCGAGAACTTGCTTGGAAAACCGATGGTTTTCATCTTGCCGATCACCGGATGGTCCATTTCCTGGACCATGCCGCGCGCCAGGTAATGCTCGTCCTGCATGGCCTGTGCGAAATTATTGATCGGACCGGCCGGCACGCCAGCCTTGTCGCAGAGCGCCAGCCAATGATTCATTTCCTCGCTGACCATGATTTCTTCCAGCACTGTTTCGAGCGCCTCGACGTGCCGGCCACGGTCGGAATTGGTAAGGAACCGAGGGTCTGCCATGAGGTCCTCACGCGCGAGCACGTCCTGGCAGAAACGCTCCCAAGTCCTCTGATTGGCGCAGCCCAGCATGATATAGCCGTCGCTGGCCTTGACCGCCTGATAGGGTGCCGACACGCGATGCCGCCAGCCGGTAGGCTCGGGGACTGTGCCTTCGCCGAAATAGGCCGCCGCTTCCCAGGCGAACCAAGGCAGGCCGCATTCGGTTATGGCGATATCGATGTGCTGTCCTTCACCGCTGTTCATCTTGTGGATATAGGCCGCGAGAATTGAGTAGACCGCCGTAATCCCGGCCCCAATATCGTAGACAGCGATGCCGGTCTTGAGGGGGCGTCGGCCCTTCTCGCCAGTCATCGACATCAGCCCGGTCATGCCCTGGGCGACTAGATCGAATCCACCGCGATGGCTATAGGGACCGGTCTGACCATAGCCGGAAATCGAGCAGTAGATGATGCCAGGATTGATCGCATTAATGGTGTCGTAATCGACCTGCAGCGACTTGGTGACGCCGGTGCGAAAATTCTCGACAATAACGTCGGCTTCCTTGGCCAGACGATAGAAAATATCTCGCGCACGCTCATCCTTCAGATTGAGCGAGATGCTCTTCTTGTTACGATTAATCTGCGAGAAACAGGTCGATTCGTCGTTAATGTAAGGCCCCATCTGGCGGCTGTCATCGCCACCCTGTATCTTCTCGACTTTGATGACATCCGCCCCCATGTCGGCCAGCACCATAGTGCAGTATGGCCCAGCCATGATCTGCGAGATGTCCAGCACCTTGACGTTTTGTAGTGGCAACATTGGCAGAATTCCCCTCTAAATGACTTAACGGCCCGACCATTCGAAAGACGTCTTGTTGACGAACTTGTCGACGGCCGCCTTGAAGTCATCGCTCATGTAGCAGGCGGTGACCCAGTCGTCTCCCGCCTCGAGTGACGCCCGACGCTGCGCCTGTACGCGCCCCACCAGCGCCTTGCTGGCCTGTAGCGTCAGCGGTGCACGCGTCGCGAATTCATGGGCGATTGCCGTGACCTCGTCGACAATGGTGTCGGGCGAAAAGACGTTGTTGACCAGCCCCGCCTGATAGGCTTCGTCGGCGGTAAACAGCTTCGCCTGCATTAAGACTTCCTTGGTGCGCGCGACACCCACCATATCGATCAGCCGTGACACATTGGTGATGGAGAGAGTGTTGCCTAGGGTCTTGGCGATCGGCACACCGAATTTCAGCGATGGGGTGCAATAGCGAAAATCGCAGGCCATGGCGAGAGCCGCACCCCCGCCGACACAAAAACCTTCGATCATCGCGATCGTCGGCTTGTTGAGGGTTTCAAGACCACTCACTACACGCTCGATGCGTTGCTCATATTCGAGGGCATCCTGAGGTTGGCTGAAATCGGCAAACTGGGTGATGTCGGTTCCCGCCACGAAGGCTTCACCACCGACGCCATGCAGCACCACAGCATGAACGCTATTGTCCTTGGCCAGCTGCAGGCAGCTGGCCTCAAGGGCGTTGTACATATCCCACGTCATGGCATTGCGACTGGCGGGCCGGTTGAAACCAATCCAGGCGAGGCCTCCCTCGCGCTGGAAAGTCAGTGACTCATCTGACATAAGTATTTCCTTTTGAACTCTATCGGGTTCAACGGTAGAACAGCTCCACGAGGCCCATTGGGAAGATCGGCACATAGGTCACCAGCATCAGCAGTACGAACAGCAGAGCGACAAACGGCATATTGGTCTTCGATACATCCCAGATATCAGCCTTGGCCACCGAGCAGGCAGTCATCAGAACGCTGGCCACCGGGGGGGTTTGCTGTCCGATCGCCAGATTCAGCGTCACGATCATCCCGAAGTGGACGGGATCGATGCCAACCATCATCACTAACGGCATGACAATGGGCACAGTAAGGATAATCGCCGCCGCCGAGTGCAGGATCATGCCGATCAACAGCAGGAAAACGTTGAGCAGTGCCAGCACTGCATACTTGTTACTGGTGAAGTCGCCAATCATTCCCGCCAGCATTTGCGGCAGCTGGGCACGGGTGAGGAAGTCGCCGAGGAGTGCAGAACTCGCCACCAACAGCATGACCACGGCAGTCTGAACACCGCCTTCAACCATGGCCGCGCGAAGCTTCTTCCAGCGCAGCTCGCCATAGCGGAAGCTGATAAGTAGTGCTGCCAGCACCGCCAGCGCGGCACCCTCGGTAGCGGTCATGAAGCCACCAAAAATGCCACCCAGGATGATCATCGGCAGCAAGAAGGCAAGACCCGCCGCTTTAAAGGTGGCCCACACCCGGCTCAACTGGAAGCTCTGCTCCACGGGAAAGTTGTAGCGGACCGCGAAGAACCAGGCGAGCACCATCATCAACAGCCCACCGACAATGCCGGGTACGATACCGGCGACAAAGAGCTGCACGACCGAGGTGTCGGCCATGGCGGCATAAAGGATCATCGGGATCGAAGGCGGAATGATGATGGCAAGCGATGCCGAGGAAGACGTGATAGCAGCGGCAAACGGAGCCGGATAACCCTTGCGCTTCATTTCTGGGATCAGGATGGAGCCCAGGGCCGCAACGTCAGCCACAGCAGAGCCGGAAATCTCGGCGAAGAACAGCGAGGTGCCAACATTCACCATAGCCAGACCGCCGCGAACAAAGCCAAGTAGTGCAGAAGCAAAATCGATCAACCGTCGGGAGATGCCGCCGGTATTCATGATGGCACCGGCCAAAACGAACAGTGGTATGGCGATTAGCGGAAACTTTGTCGCCCCCTCGAACAGCACCAGCGGAAAACCGAGCAGACTGTTCGTCCCTTGTAGTGCCAGCATGGCGACAATGGATACCGCACCCAAAGCCACTGCGATGGGGATATTAATAAAGATCATGGCCAGGCCGGCCAGCAGGATCAAAGCCGTTGTCATTGTAATTCCTCCACAATATCCTGCTCCGAGGGTGGCTTCCGTCCGTCCCAGGCTTCGCGCAGGATGTCCGGCAGATTAAGCAGTTCGGCGATGACATAAAGCGCCGCGCCAATGGGAATGGTGGACTGAGTCACGGCGGTGGGAATCGGTACGCTGACCAGGGTAGAACCACCAAGCACGCCGATGATGTAGACGCCGTAGATGGCGAGTAGCACGAAGAAGGTGATAGTGATGAGTTCACCGAACACAACCAGCACCATGCGTACAGCCCTTGGTCGCGAATAGACAAAACCGGGGACGCTGATGTGCGCGCGTTTGAGGGCGGCAAGGGCGGCACCGTAGTAGGTCACCCACGCCAACATCACAGCGGCAACTTCGTCATACCAGCCCAGAGAATTGCCGGTATAGCGGAAACTGACACCAAGCAGCACGACCACCGTCAGGGCAACTACCAGAAACATGGTAATCACTTCGAGCAGCCACTCGAATCCGGATCGAAGTTTCATAAGGGACATTAAAGCCGCTCCGTCGATCAGAGGAAGGACCGCCCGGCAGGGGCGGTCCATGGGTTGGTTCAGAGATATTGAGACTGCGGTGAAATTTAGTCTTCCTCACCGAGCTCCAATACGCGGTCGACCAGGTCGCCGCCACCTTCCACTTCCTCGTCGAAGCGCTCATAGACAGGGCCACTGGCATCGATAAAGGCCTGCTGGTCAGCCTCGTTGATCTCCATGCCAGCCTCTTCCATCGCACCGAGGAGTTCCTCATCCTGCTCGGCGGCCGTCTCGTAAACGAAGTCCTGGACCTCTTGAGCGGTTTCCTCTAGTACTTCACGCACGTCTTCCGGTAAGTCTTCCCAATGGCTCTTGGAAACCACCACATAGGCAGGCGTGTAGACGTGGTTGGTCATAGAGAGGTAGTCCTGCACCTCCTGGAACTTCTGGGAATGGATTTGCACCAGGGGGTTTTCCTGACCGTCCATGGTGCCGGTTTGCAGCGCGGTAAAAACTTCCGAGAGCGCCATAGGTGAAGGATTAGCACCATATTCTTCGAACATGCGCACCCGCCACTCGCCCGCGGGGGTCCGCAGCTTCGAGCCATCCAAGTCCTCTGGGGTGTTGATGGGCCGCTCATTGTTGGTGATCTGGCGAAAACCATTTTCCCAGACGGCAAGAATCTTGTACCCCTCATCCTCCACTAGCGGATAGAGATCGGGTTCGACTACCTCCTCGATGACGCGCTTCATGTGATCCCGATCTTGAATCAGATAAGGCATCTCAAACAGACCGAACTCACCCACCACCGAGGACATCACGGTAGAGGGTAGTGTAAAGGTCAGTTGCCCAAGCTTGAGCTTCTGCATCATGGAGTTGTCGCCGCCTAGCTGGCTTGAACCATAGGCCTGCACTTTGTAGTCATCGCCCAGTCGCTCATTGGCCCGTTTGGCGAATTCATTCACGGACGAATCGAACAACGAACCGGGATTACCTACGTGGCCGAACTGCAGCTCGGTCTGGGCCATGCCGAGACCCGGCGTCAGGCTCAACGCTAGTGAGGCGATCACAAATACTGTCTTGATCTTTTTCATAGGATACTCCAGTGCTGGCTTGTTGTTGTTGTGCGCATGTTACCCAGGTCGTTGCTCCTTCTTGGTCTGGTTATCGGTGCAGTCGACAGGGAAGCGCGACGACGAATTGTTTCGTCTTCGACCGTATGTCGAGGTGGCGAAACAATTCGTCATACCTCCAATTTGAATTCAAAATTCAAAACTAGGTATTACACTTTAGTCGACGGATCATGAGATGAAACAAATAATGTATTCCACTCAATGCATTGGCGAAATCAACGCTAAAAATTAGCAATATTGGAGATGCTTTACTCGGGCTCAAGCCCCCATTTGAGTCCGGCTGCTTCTATTCCCGCAATGGCCACCTGCTGATCTTCATTTGAGGATGCACCGCTGACGCCGACCGCGCCAATCACACAGCTATGATTATCAAGTAGCGGGATTCCCCCCGACACGGGCACAAAATGCCCCTGTGATGCTGCTGCCACACTGGCTAAGAATGCCGGGCGTTCGCTGTTACGCTCTCCCACCACGCCGCTTGCAATACCGATCCCTAACGCCGCATAGGCTTTGCCCTGAGCCACGGGATAGCGCAGTGGTGCGCAGCCGTCTTCACGCTCAGCAGCGACCACATGGCCTCCGCCATCCAGCACCACCAGAGTGAGCGGCGGAAGCTCTTCGCGGCGCGCGTGAAGTATCGCGCCGTCGATCATTTGTCTAGCCTGCTTTCGGGTAAGTTGCACGCTAGCGTGGTACACATTGCTGGCCATAAATGGCTCCTTTTGTGGTTATTAGTGGTATGAAAAATCCCATGTCAGCGGTTTTTTTATGCACAGCATAGCCCTGGCGCCGACACTTGAATTCATAATTACTTTTGCAGATCATATTCAGAATCGCCACTATTAAGAGGTAGCTCTTCACGCGCATAAGCGTCTCAGGGGAGGGGGATAACCCAGTGAGTAGACGACAAGGGACTCGACAATGACCAAAATTTTACAGCGCAATTTATATCGTGAAGTCGCCGACCGCATCGGTGACCTCATTGAGCATGGCGAGCTACTGCCTGGGGAGCGTATTTCAGAAAAGCAGCTGTGCGAGAAATTCGGCGTGTCGCGCACGCCCCTACGCGAAGCACTTAAAGTCCTCGCCACCGAAGGATTAATTGAATTACTGCCCAACCGCGGCGCGCGGGTAGTCCGCTTAACGTTTAAGAAAGTCAAAGACACCTATGACTTGATGGCCGCACTGGAAGGCCTTTCCGGAGAGCTGGCTTGCCAGCACATTAGCGATGCTGAAATCGCAGCAATCCGCAGGTTGCACGACGACATGCTGACGCATTATCGCAACCGCGATTTAATCCCGTATTTCGAGGTCAACCGGCAAATACACGAGAGCATCCTGGCGGCCTCAAGAAACGAGGTACTTCAGGAGATGTACTGCAATCTCAGTCAGCGGGTAAAACGGGTTCGTTATTCCAAAAAAATGAACCACAAGTTCTGGAGCCAAGCGGTTCAAGACCACGAAAACATGATAGCTGCGCTTGAAAAGCGCGACAGTAGGCTGCTGGGCCAAGTTTTACGCGACCACTTATGCAATAAGCTGGAAATCGCGACATTAGCCGGTGTGATCGAAGAAGACAGCCTTGAGGCGGCAAACTCCTGATCCACTCTGCAGTTATTGCCAATGTTCTAAACGCATGGCTGAGCGCTCCAGGCGATCATGCTCTGCTTCAAGCTCACGTAGCAGTTCGCTAATACTGGTTAAGTGTTCTAACGCGACTTGCCTTGCTTTTTCAGCGGCGCCACTGACCACTGCATCGTGGAGCAGCGCGTGCTGCTGATTGATCATCTCACGAGGGCCGGGGCGATGATAAAGGTGCTTAACCGATGCAAACACGGAGCTAAGCAGCAAATCGGTCAAACTTTGCAGGGTGTGTACCAACACCGGATTATGTGAGGCCTGAGAAATCGCCAAGTGAAAAGCATGGTCAAGTCGCGCCAGCTGCTCCACCTCTAGTGTTTCTGGCTGCGCGGCATAGTCAGTCATTTCCCGGTAGCGGCGAGTAATCAGCACACGATCCATAGAAGTGCCGCGCCTGGCGGCCAAGTATGCCGATTCCCCTTCTAGCAAAGAGCGCACCTCTAACAGATCAAAAAGAGTGCGCGGATGGTCACGAAAAAGATGCATAAGAGGACTTTGCTGGTCTACCGGCAACAGCGATGCCACCGTTGAACCGTGACCTTGGCGGGTCACAATGATGGCTTTACTGCGAAGAATTCTTAACCCCTCGCGCAGCGATGCCCTAGAAACCCCCAGCCGCTCACACAAGCGCCTCTCGGAGGGTAGCAACTGCCCCGGCCGAAAAACGCCGTCCAGCACTAACTCTTCAAGCCTAGCGGCAACATGTTCAGGGGTGCGGCGGCCCATCGTTACTTCATCATTGTTAAATACCATGGTGTCTCCTGAGGCCAACTTTGTCTCCGCTAACGCTAGGCTGACTATCGACCAATTACTGGTCTGACCATTGCACCACAGCCTGGACAGGGGCACAAAAAAAGCTCAGATTAGCCGGATGCTCTAACATCATGGTCGTGACCCATGTTAATAAATTAAGGATGTTAAGATGAATATCCTCTTTGATGAGCGCCTCGACGGCGAACTGGTTCGCCGCGATAAAACCGAGGTGTTGACCGACCTACAGCAAGCGGTGCCTTCGCTTACCCTACTCCATCGCGAAGAGGATCTGCGCCCGTTTGAATGCGATGGCCTTGCGGCTTATCGCATTTTGCCGATGCTGGTCGCCCTTCCGGAGACCCTCGAACAGGTTGAGAGCTTGCTGAAACGCTGCCATGCGCTGAGCGTCCCCGTGGTCACCCGCGGCGCTGGCACAGGGCTGTCCGGCGGCGCGCTTCCTCTTGAAAGGGGCGTATTGCTGGTCATGTCGCGCTTCAATCAGATTCTCAAGGTCGACCCGGAGGCGCGCCTGGCCACGGTGCAACCCGGCGTGCGTAACCTGGCGATCTCCGAAGCCGCCGCCCCCTATGGGCTTTACTACGCCCCGGACCCATCGTCACAAATCGCCTGCTCGATTGGTGGCAATGTGGCGGAAAACGCCGGTGGCGTTCACTGCTTGAAGTACGGCCTGACCGTTCACAACGTGATGCGCGTCGACATAATGACCATCGAAGGCGAACGCATGACGCTGGGCTCTGAGGCGCTTGATGCACCGGGCTTTGATCTGCTCGCGCTGATGAATGGTTCTGAAGGCATGCTTGGAGTCGTCACCGAAATCACTGTCAAGCTATTGCCCAAGCCGGAAACCGCCAAGGTCCTGATGGCAAGCTTCGACGACGTTGAAAAAGCGGGACGCGCGGTGGGCGATATCATTGCCGCGGGCATTATTCCCGGCGGCCTGGAAATGATGGATAAGCTTGCCATCAAGGCCGCCGAGGATTTCGTCAAGGCTGGCTACCCGCTGGACGCCGCGGCGATTTTGCTATGCGAACTCGACGGTGTGGAAGCCGATGTAGACGACGACTGCGACACAGTACGCCAAGTACTAACCGCCGCCGGAGCGACTGATATTCAACTGGCCCGCGATGAGGCCGAACGCGCCAAGTTCTGGGCAGGCCGTAAGAACGCTTTCCCGGCGGTTGGCAGAATGTCGCCAGATTACTACTGCATGGACGGCACCATTCCACGCCGCGAGCTGCCCCGCGTACTCAAAGGCATTGCCGCGCTTTCCGAAGAAAGCGGTTTGCTGATCGCCAACGTGTTCCACGCCGGTGACGGCAACATGCACCCGCTGATCCTGTTTGATGCCAACAAGGAAGGTCAACTGGCGCTCGCGGAAGATGTCGGCGGCAAGATTCTTGAGCTGTGTGTGGCGGCTGGCGGGTCGATTACCGGCGAGCACGGCGTAGGCCGGGAAAAGATCAACCAGATGTGCAGCCAGTTTCAGCCCGACGAACTGACCGTTTTTCATGCCTTGAAAGCGGCGTTTGATCCG
>JAIVHM010000102.1 GCA_020201095.1 Halomonas sp.
ATATTGCTGTCAGGGCTAGCCACCAGAAAAGGTTCCATGCCAATAGAAACGGCATTCCCATCATCATCGGCTCTATGCGGTTGGCTAGCATAATCGCTGGGCTTTCTAGCATTAGAAAGCTGAATATTATGCCGCCATAAATCGACAGCTTAAGGGGAGTCAGGTGTTTCATCATGAGTTAGCCCTTTGTTTATGATTGAAGTGTGAGCGGTAATTCCAGCCGATATTTGAAGCAAAGCCACCGATATCGATCCAGAATGGGCGTGATCCATATTTTTAGTATTTATTCGTATAAATATAACAATTAGGCAGTTTTGAGGTTTGCGTCAAGTGTCAATGATGCCGCAATAGATATTTTTATGTATAGATTTTCTAACGTGAGCAAAAGAAAAGCATGATTTTATAAACGTGTTCAGTCGGCCATGCTGAGGTTATGCCTCACAGTGATGGAGCTGGACACCATGTTTGGAATAAAAAGCAAAACAACCCCGCAGGCTTCAGAGGATGCTGCTGAAGATCATTCGCCTGATGGCGTGCTGAATCAGCATTACTGGATGCCGTTTAGCTCGAATCGAGATTTTCGTGCCAACCCGCGTGTCATCACCGGGGCGGAAGGGCGTTACTACATTGATGACCAGGGCCGTAAGCTGTTCGATTCGCTTTCCGGCCTATGGACCTGCGGCGCGGGCCATAATCGTGAAGAGATTCAAAAAGCCGTGGCGGCGCAGCTTGGCTCGCTGGATTTTGCCCCCGGCTTTCAGATTGGCCACCCGCTAGCGTTCAAGCTGGCGGAAAAGGTGGCGAGCCTGACGCCTGCCGGGCTCGACCATGTGTTTTTCACCAACTCTGGCTCAGAAGCGGCAGATACCTCGGTCAAGATGGCCAAGGCTTACTGGCGGTTAAAAGGCAAGCCAGAGAAGACCCGCATGATCGGCCGCGCGAAGGGTTATCACGGCGTCAACATTGGCGGCACCAGCCTGGGTGGCATTGGTCCCAATCGCAAACATTACGGCCCATTGATGGACGTCACCCACCTGCCGCATACGCTGCAAGCGAGCCAGACGTATACCAAGGGCCAAGCCGACACCGGTGCCGAGCTTGCCGATGCGCTGCTCGATCAAATTGCCTTGCACGACGCTTCCACCATTGCTGCGGTGATTGTCGAACCGATGTCTGGCTCTGCGGGGGTGATCGTGCCGCCCAAAGGCTATCTGGATCGGCTGCGCGAGATCTGCACGGCGAACGACATTCTGCTGATCTTTGACGAAGTCATCACCGCTTTCGGGCGCAGCGGCGCAACCACCGGCGCCGAGGCCTTTGGCGTCACGCCGGATATCATGAACGTTGCCAAGCAGATCACCAATGGCGCCATTCCCATGGGTGCGGTAATTGCTTCCAGCGAGATTTTTGACACCTTTATGCACGCCGGCGGCCCGCAGCACGCTGTCGAGTTTCCTCATGGCTATACCTATAGCGCTCACCCGGTGGCCTGTGCCGCGGGGCTTGCTGCGCTTGAAATGATGGAGCGCGATAACTTTCCCGCTCAGGTCAATGCCATTGCGCCTACCTTTGAGCAGAAGCTGCATGCCCTCAAAGGCCGCCAGCATATTGTCGATATCCGTAACTACGGCTTGGCCGGGGCGCTTCAGCTAGCCCCCCGCGACGGCGACCCGACGATTCGCCCTCGCGATGCGCACATGGCGCTCTGGGAAGCAGGCTTCTACGTGCGCTACGGTGGTGACACGCTGCAATTCGGTCCTCCGTTTGGCACCACCGAGGCCGAGCTGGAGCGGCTTTTCGACGCCGTAGCGACGACTCTGGATTCGTTAGCATAAGACTTAATGGCATACCCTATTTCGGAGCGTAAAAATGAACGTTGTTACCCACCTGATCAATGGTGATTTGATCGAAAGCCAGCGTACGCTGGACGTGACCAACCCTTCGACAGGGCAAGTGATCCGCCAAGTGGCGGATGCGAGCGCGGCCGACGTCGAGCAGGCGATTGCCGTCGCCCAGGCTGCGTTCCCGGCCTGGCGTGATACACCGCCCGCCAAGCGCGCCCAGGTCATGTACCGCTTTAAGCAACTGCTCGAAGATAACGCAGACCGCTTGGTGCAACTGGTCAGCGAAGAGCATGGTAAGACCCCGGAAGACGCCATGGGCGAGCTCAAACGCGGCATCGAAAACGTCGAGTATGCCTGCGGTGTGCCGGAGCTTCTAAAAGGCGAGTATTCTCACAACGTCGGGCCGGGCATTGATGCCTGGTCCAACTTCCAGCCCTTGGGCGTGGTGGCAGGGATTACGCCGTTTAACTTCCCGGCCATGGTGCCGCTGTGGATGTACCCCATGGCCATCGCCTGTGGTAATACCTTTATCCTCAAGCCCTCGGAGAAAGATCCCTCGGCTTCCCACGCCGTCGCGGAATTGCTGCTAGAGGCGGGGCTGCCAAAAGGCGTGATGAACGTGGTGCACGGCGGTCGCGAAGCGGTAGAAACGCTGCTGGATGCCAAGGCTGTTAAAGCGATTTCGTTTGTTGGCTCGACACCGATCGCCGAGACGATCTATAGCCGTGGTTCGGCGGCTGGCAAGCGCGTTCAGGCCTTGGGTGGAGCAAAAAACCACGCCGTGGTACTGCCGGATGCGGATCTGGAGAACGCCGCCAATACGCTGATGGGCGCCGCCTATGGCAGCTGCGGCGAGCGCTGCATGGCGATCTCGGTAGCGGTATGCGTCGGCGATGAAACGGCGAATCGCCTAGTTGAAACCATGCTGCCCAAAATCGCCCATCTGAAAGTCGGCCCCGGCACCGAGAAAGGTCTGGATATGGGCCCGCTGGTGACGGCAGAGCATCGCGATAAAGTGTTGAGTTTCATCGAAGACGGCGTAAATGCTGGCGCAACACTGGTTGCCGATGGGCGTAAGCTGAAAGTGCCGGGGCATGAAGAAGGCTATTTTGTCGGCGGTTGCCTGTTCGATAACGTCACCGCCGAGATGCGTATCTACCAGGAAGAGATCTTCGGCCCGGTACTTTGCGTGGTGCGGGTCGGCAGCCTGGATGACGCCATGCAGCTGATTAACGACCGTTCACCCGCGATGGCGAAGCCGCCCGCCGCTTTACCGATGGCATTGAAGTGGGCATGGTCGGTGTCAACGTACCGCTCCCGGTGCCGGTGGCCTACCACAGCTTTGGCGGCTGGAAGCGCTCGCTGTTTGGTGACCTTCACGCCTACGGCCCTGACTCGGTGCGCTTCTACACCCGCCGCAAAGCGGTTTCCCAGCGCTGGCCGTCCGTGAGTGAAGCCACACAGGCGGAGTTCTCTTTTCCCGCCAATCAAAGTTGACGCGCCACAGTAACTAAGACATCTTCTCAGCACCGTCGCCCAGCGATGGTGCTTTTTTTTGGCTGCTTTTCAGCATCATTAGTTGTGAAGGGATGAGGTCAGCGTGGCGAGAACCCAAGACGAAATTCGGCAAACCAACGTTAAAAAGATTCTTCAGGCCGCGGAACAGCTGTTTGCTGAAAAAGGCTACGCAGGAGCGTCGATGGGCGAAATTGCCCAGATGGCTGATATTCCCAAGTCCAACGTGCACTATTACTTTTCGACCAAAAAAGCGCTCTATCAGGACGTGTTGCTGGAGCTTCTAGAAGTCTGGAAACAGGACGCACTGTGCTTTGAGCTCTACGATGACCCCCGCGTGGTGCTCTCCACCTATATTCGCGCCAAGATGACCCACTCCCGCAATCGCGCCCACGGCTCGAAAGTATGGGCGGCTGAAGTGATGCAGGGCGCGCCGATTCTGAAAGAGCGCCTGCGCGACAACCTCTACGAATGGGCCAAGCTCAAAGAATCGAAAATTTGTGAATGGGTGGAGTCCGGGCAGATCAACCCCGTCGAGCCTTCCTACCTGCTGTATATGATCTGGGCCTCGACCCAGCACTACGCCGACTTCGACTACCAGATCTACCTGCTCAACGACGACCAGCCGCTTGACGACCTGCAGTTCGAAAAAGCCGTGCAGTCGGTGACCACGGTGATTTTGCGCGGCATTGGGCTGACTGCTTAATTATATAAAGAAGACTTGAAATGCTTATAAGTAGACGCTTAGACTATGCATATATAGTTTAGGTGTTTACTTATGGATCAAATGATCGCTCGCCAACGTTTGGATACCTGGGATCGTCAGGGGCGTACTATCTTCACGCTGCGCGATCTTGCCAAGCTGTTCCATGAGGATAGTCCGAAAACGCTGCAAGAAGGCGTGAACCGCCTCCGTCGTCATGGAGTACTTGAAGGGGTTGCGCGGGGCATCTATTACTATGCACTGTCGCATACCCCAGACGTTTATCGGCTGGAGCGTATCGCCCGTGCCATGCGGCGCGGTGAATACAGCTATGTTTCTTTAGAGTCTGCCTTATCTGAATACGGCGCCATCTCACAAATCCCGGTTGATCGACTGACCGTGATGACGACCGGCCGAAAGGGAACCTATCGAACGCCTTATGGCACCATAGAATTCACCCATACACGCCGTCCAATCACTGAATTGATGGAGCGCATGAAGGATATTGGCCGCCCCCTCAAGATCGCGACGCCGGAAGCCGCCTGGGCTGACCTTAAACGCGTAGGGCGAAATACCCATATGGTCGATGTTGAGGTGTTGAATGAACCGAATTGAGCCTGGGGATTATGAAAAGCTAGTGGCGAAAGCTATGGAAGATCCGGCGCGTAAAGCGATGCGTCCGGTGATTGAAAAGGAACTCCTCCACTTCGATATTCTATATGCCCTTGATAAAGAAGGCTTACTCGACGCATTGACGTTCCAGGGCGGGACTTGCTTGCGACTTTGCCGGGGATCGCCCAGATTTAGTGAAGACCTTGATTTCGTGGGAGACCGAGGCTTCAAACGCGAAGACTTTATGCGGATCAAAGAGTGTATTGAAGAGTACGTTAGTCGCCGCTATCGCCTTGAGGTGACAGTGAAAGCGCCGAGAGAGCTCAAAGACGATCCTCGATACGCCGATGTACGTGTCGATAAGTGGCAGGTTGCCGTTGTAACCGCACCCATGCGGCCAGACGTTCCAAAGCAGCGAATCAAGCTGGAGATCGCAAACATTCCTGCTTATACCCGTGAGGCTCATGCCATCCAGATTAACTATCCTTTTCTGCCTGATGGATACAGCGATCTATTGGTTGTCACTGAAAGTAAGTGCCTAGGCAGATGTTTTCAGGCATAATATATGCAGAATCTCAGCCTAGGATGGCAACATGGCAAGGCGCTTTATCTCTACCCTGATAGAAGTCGACCGGCAGGCATTGTCACATATCC
>JAIVHM010000103.1 GCA_020201095.1 Halomonas sp.
GTTCCTATCGGGTACTGGGTACTGGGCGAAGCTTGTCGTCGGCAGCAGGCATGGCGTCGCGATGGGGGCGATATCGTGCCCATTGCGGTGAACATGTCGGCCATGCAACTGCGTGATAAGACACTGCCTGCCCGTGTTGCGGAGATATTGTCCAAGACCGGACTAGATCCCCATTTTTTAGAACTTGATGTGTCTGAAAGCAGCCTCATGCATCTTTATACCAATGCCTCAATATCGTCACTGATCGAGTTGCATGATATGGGAATACGTATTGCCATTGACGACTTTGGTGCCGGAAACTTGTGCCCGAAGCATTTGCAATGCTTTCCCATCGACGCGCTTAATCTCGCGCCTTGTTTTGCTCATGACATGCTCGATAACCGCGAAGACGCCTTATTAGTGAAATCGCTTATCAATTTTGGTCAGAATTTATCCTTACGCGTTAACGCCAAGGGGGTCGAGACCTTGGCGCAGTTGGATCATCTTGAAATACAAGGTTGCGATGGAGCACAGGGTTTTTTATTCGGCAAGCCGCTTTCAGCAACAAATTTTCGGGCGTTACTTGGCTCTGATCGGCAGTGCTTGCCGGTGTTTTAAAGCTATTTTTAAAATCCGGTGCGTTCAGCAAAAGCGATATACCTGGCGATAACGTTAGATGCTGGCCTGAGTGTTATGGGGATAGATACATACCAAATATTTTTTCAAGGATGATCCGATGAACTCATCAATTACATCAATTGTTACGCGCATTCACACACCAGTAAGTGCCTTACATGCCCATACCGAAAGCTTAAAGGCGCAGTCAATGAGCGATTTACTCAGCGATGATGCCGGCTCTACCTCTGGTATTCGTCGAGCAAACTCACTGGCATTTACTTTCG
Source organism: Halomonas sp. (assembly GCA_020201095.1). GTDB lineage: Bacteria > Pseudomonadota > Gammaproteobacteria > Pseudomonadales > Halomonadaceae > Vreelandella. Next base: position 882 of record JAIVHM010000103.1, read on the forward strand.
GGAATCTTCATATCGATTTAAGCAAGCAGCGTCTGACGACCAATACCATGGCATTGCTTAAGGAATGGGCGGAAAGCTGTGGGTTAGCCAACAAGCGTCAGGCATTGTTTGCGGGTAAAAAAGTGAACACGACTGAAAAGCGTGCAGCACTCCACATGGCGGCCAGGTGGCCGGAAACAGAGACGCCGCCTGTGGGTATGGAAGAGGCCGTTGCATGTTGTCAGCAGCAGAGAGAACGAATGGCTGAAATGGTCAATCGCGTACACGCCGGCAAGTGGTACGGTGCGACAGGGCAATGGGTCACTGATATCGTTCATATCGGCGTTGGAGGCTCTGACCTGGGGCCAAGGTTGGTCAGTGAAGCCTTGGCGGACCGGCCCAGCAGTGAAAAAGTGGCGGTGCATTATGTGTCTACCATGGATGGCTCACAGCTTTTGCCATTGATGGAACGCTTGAACCCGGCCACTACCTTGCTGGTGCTGGCATCAAAATCGTTCACCACAGCAGATACCCAGCTCAACGTTAAAACGGCGCTGGCTTGGTTAAGTCATGCCCTCGAGGTGGATAAGGCGACGGTCTGTCGTCACCAGCTAATTGGCGTTTCAACCAAACCTGACAAAATGACGGCATTTGGTATTCCGGAAAGCCATCAGTTGGTGTTCAAGGAGTGGATTGGTGGGCGTTTTTCGCTCTGGTCCCCCATTGGTATCAGTGTGGCAATGCAGCTAGGTTTTGACGCATTTGAAGAGTTACTAGCGGGCGCTCATGCTATGGATAAGCATTTCCTCGAAGCGCCCATTGAGGAAAATCTGCCCACTCTAATGGCTCTGGTCGGCGCCTGGAATTGCCAGTTTTTGAATATCTCCTCACATGCTGTTTTACCCTACGATGGCCGCCTAAAAAGCTTACCTGCCTACCTCCAGCAGTTAGAAATGGAGTCTAACGGCAAAAGCGTGGGGTTGGACGGACGTTCGGTTACCCATACTACCTGTCCTATCCTTTGGGGAGACGTTGGGCCTAATGCTCAACATGCGTTTTATCAGTTGCTTCATCAGGGGAAACATACGGTAAGTGCTGATCTTGTGGCAGTGGCTGGGCGCCATGTTTCAACGAGCGAAAATGTCGACCGTAGCCTTAAAGCACAGGAACAGCTGACCTTGGCCAACTGCCTTGCGCAATCACAGCTTTTAGCCTTGGGCGATGATGCCATTCCAATAGCATTGCGTGGTCATATGGCCCAGGGGTACCGAGGTAATCAGCCAAACTCGGTTTTGCTGTTCAAGTCATTGGATCCAGCGGCCATGGGGACGTTGTTGGCGCTTTATGAACATAAGGTATTTGTGCAATCGGTGTTGTGGAACCTCAACCCCTTTGATCAGCCGGGTGTTGAGTTAGGTAAATGCTTGGCCACCAGCTTATATCAAACATTGGCCGGTGAGCCGCTAGCGCAACAGAATGTGGAGGACTGTGGCACGAATCAGCTCCTTAACAAAGTGATGGAGTGGCGCAATAAACCACAGCATAAAGGATGTAGTTTATGACTCAGGTGCGTAAGGCGATTATTCCGGTCGCTGGTTTAGGTACAAGACTTTTGCCGATTAGCAAATCGATCCCCAAGGAGATGGTCCCTGTGGTCGATCGCCCTCTGATTCAGCATGTGGTGGAAGAGGCGATGGCGGCAGGTATCAACGAGATTATTCTAGTGACCCGGACAGGTAAGTCGGCGATTGAAGATCATTTTGATACGCACTTTGAGCTTGAGCATACACTGGCCGAGAAAGGTAAGGATGCCTTACTGGCAACGCTTGCCGCCATTTCACCGAAACAACTAAACGTGACCAGTGTTCGCCAGCACAACGCCCAAGGCTTAGGTCATGCGGTTTGCTGCGCTGCTCACTTGCTAGATAACGACGAACCGTTTGTGGTGATTCTGCCGGATGTGTTGGTAAAGCCTCAGGTAGGTGGTGATCGAACCGATCTAGGCAGTATGGTTGAGCGTTGGAGCGCTAAGGGGGCTGCGCAGGTTATGGTCGAGGCCGTGCCTAAAGAGGACGTTCACCGTTATGGTATCGTTGATTGCGATGAACCCGCTGCCGGTGAAAGTGCGAACATGCGTGGTGTGGTAGAAAAACCGAATCTTGAGGAAGCGCCTTCACGCCTTTCCGTGATTGGCCGCTATGTTCTGCCATACCGCATCATGG
>JAIVHM010000168.1 GCA_020201095.1 Halomonas sp.
ATTCATGCACGGCGCTGGGACGTACCTGCCAGCCAAGGCGCACCATACCCGCCGCGACGGCACCAGACGACACTAGGACGACCTCAATGCCCCGCCGGTGCAGGGCCGCAATTTGATCGACCCAACGGCCGATGGCCACTTCATCCAGGCCACGACCGTCGTTGGTCAGCAGCGCGCTGCCCAGTTTGACGACCACGCGGCGGGCACGACTTAGCGCCGCCCTATCTAGCACCGACTCGTTGCTTAGCACGTCGCCCTACTCCTGACCATGTTAGCTACCCAGAATGCCCCCATGCGTCTCAAGGGGCGTATTCAACGTCCACGTCGTAATCATCATCGTCGAAGTCGTCATCATCATCGTCGCGCTTACGACGACGGCCCAGTCGCGCTTCGGTGCGCGCCACGGACTCTTCCTCCATGCGGCGGCGCATTTCCTGCTCGCGGGCATGGGCTTCTTCGTCTTCGTGCTCCAGACGACGCTGCTCGGTGAGCCAACGGTAGGCCGCCTGCACAAGCTTATCGGTGCCGTCGTTGCTGATCGCCGAAATGCGGAACACCGGCCCTTGCCAGTTCAAGGCATCGATAATCGCCTGAGCGCGCGCTTCACGCTCGTCTTCAGGCAGCAGGTCGAACTTGTTGAGCACCAGCCAGCGGGGGAGCTCGGCAAGCGCCGGCGAAAACTGGCCCAGCTCGTGAACGATCGCTTTGGCCGCCTCGACCGGGTCGGATTCGTCGAACGGTGCCACGTCGACCACATGGAATAGCAGCCGTGTACGGGTCAGGTGCTTCAAAAAGCGCAACCCAAGCCCCGCGCCGTCAGACGCGCCTTCGATCAGGCCCGGCACATCGGCCATGACGAAGTGCTCGTGCATGCCCAGCTTCACCACGCCCAGGTTAGGCACCAGCGTGGTAAACGGATAGTTGGCCACCTTGGGCTTGGCCGCCGATACCGCCCGAATCAGCGTCGACTTGCCCGCATTGGGCATGCCCAGCAACCCCACATCCGCCATGACTTTCATTTCAAAGCGCAGGTTACGGCGATCGCCCTCGGTGCCCGGCGTAGTCCGCCGAGGCGCCCGGTTGGTGGACGACTTGAAGTGGATATTACCCAGCCCACGGCGACCGCCTTGGGCCACCAGTACGACCTGACCAATCTCAGTCACATCGGCAATCACTTCAAGGGTATCCTCGTCAATCACCGTCGTACCCACGGGCACTTTGACGTGCAGGTCTTCACCGGCCTTACCGCTCATTTGACGGCCCATACCGCCCTGGCCGTTTTCGGCTTTATAGAAACGCTGGTACTTGAAGTCGATCAGCGTATTCAGCGCATCGTCACCAATCAGGTAAACGCTGCCGCCGTGGCCGCCGTCGCCCCCATCAGGGCCACCTTTAGGCACGTACTTTTCGCGGCGAAAGCTGAGACAGCCATTGCCGCCTTTTCCCGCCTCAACAATGACCGAGGCTTCATCGACGAACTGCATTGGTTTCTCCCGGCCGCTTTCGCCGCCCTGATATGCACTACTTTTCTCCAATCTTTTTTTCACCAGTATGGTGGAAAAGCGTATTGGAAAAGGGGGTTAACCGACAAAAAAGCCCCGCCATGGCGGGGCTTTTTTTCTCGCAACGCTCTGTCAGCGTTACGAGCGCAATGCTAGCCGTTTACTCAGAAACGATGCTAACAAACTTGCGGTTGTGCGGACCTTTGGTCTCGAACTTCACAAAGCCTTCGTTCAGAGCGAAAAGCGTGTGGTCACGACCCAGGCCAACACCGGTACCGGCGTGGAAACGTGTGCCACGCTGACGAACGATGATGCTGCCTGCGTTCGCTGCCTGGCCGCCAAAGAGTTTCACACCTAAGCGTTTGGACTCGGAATCGCGACCGTTACGCGTGGAGCCAGCTGCCTTTTTATGTGCCATTGCAAAATCCTCCTAAAAGGGAATTGGCCGCTTACGCGGAAATTCCGGTAATTTTGACTTCAGTAAACCACTGGCGGTGGCCCTGGCGCTTCATGCTGTGCTTACGGCGACGGAACTTGATGATCGTCACCTTATCACCACGGCCGTGGGAAACCACCTCGGCAGACACTTTTGCACCACCAACCAGCGGCGCGCCGACATTGACGTCGTCACCGTCGGCTACCAGCAGCACTTGGTCAAATTCGATCGTTTCGCCAGTAGCGACTTCGATCTTTTCAAGCTTGAGGGTCTGGCCTTCCTGAACGCGGTACTGCTTGCCACCACTTTTAATAACTGCGTACATGTCTCTCTCCGGACGTCAATATTGCCGTTTTGATCACCGAAAACGGCGCTCATCAAAATTCGCTCTTGTCGACCTGCGGCGAGTGGCGCCCCTTTTGGCAGCCATCTGACAGGGAGCATGATGAGTGGGTCGCGGATTATAACGATGATTGCGTTTTGCTACAAGACCTATTGCACCATTACAAGCGATAGGGTATCACACACCCGCAGGCGCCTTGACGCCTAACGGACAGCCCCATAGCATGGCCTCAACATAGCGCGGCATCTGCCGCCTCCATCTGCCGCGACGAACACTCCATGACCGCTAACGTCTCATCAGCCCATCCTGCCAGCTCCACGCCCTCACCGCTGCACGCTGTGGTGGCGGATGACTTCGATGCCGTCAACCGGACCATCGTCGCCCAGCTCAATTCCAAGGTGCCGCTGGTCGAAACCATCGGCCAGTACATCATCGAGAGCGGCGGCAAGCGCTTGCGGCCGCTGCTGGCATTGTTGGCCGCGCGTTCGCTGGATTACTCCGGCGACAAGCACATCTCGCTGGCCACGCTGATCGAGTTCATGCACACCTCCACGCTGCTGCACGATGATGTGGTCGACGAGTCTCACATGCGCCGGGGCAAGAAAACCGCCAACGACGCCTGGGGCAATGCGCCATCCGTGCTGGTTGGTGACTTTCTCTACGCGCGCTCATTTCAAATGATGGTCGACGTCGGCTCGATGCGCATCATGGCGATTCTCTCCGGCGCTACCTGCGTCATCGCTGAAGGCGAAGTGCAGCAGCTAACCAACATCGGCAACCCAAGCATTTCCGAAAAGGATTACTTCGACACCATTCTCGGCAAAACCGCCATGTTGTTTGAAGCCGCCTCCCACAGTGGCGCAGTGCTCGCTGACGCCACGCCCGAACAGGAGCAGGCGCTGCAGTACTATGGGCGGTATTTGGGCTTGGCATTTCAACTGATCGATGACCTACTGGATTACCAGGGCGATGCCAAAGCCATGGGCAAAAACGTCGGCGACGACTTGGCCGAAGGCAAGCCGACCCTGCCGTTGATCCATGCCATGGAACAGGGCACGCCCGAGCAGGCCAAGCTGATTCGCCAGGTCATTCGCCAGGGCGGGCTCGACCAGCTCGACGCGGTACTCGACATTGTGAACGCCACCGGCGCTTTGAATTACACCCGGAAGCGGGCCGAAGAAATGGCCGATAGAGCACTTTCCCAGCTTGACGCACTGCCACCCAGCCCCTACCGCGACACGATGGCTGAGCTCGCTCGTCAGGCGGTCGAGCGGCAAACATAATTACGTTTTCAGCCCTGGCAAGGCTTGAAAAAAGCCACTTGGCTACGTATTATGCACCACCGTTGTCGCACCATCGGCAACGCATCGGAATATAGCTCAGCTTGGTAGAGCGCTGCCTTCGGGAGGCAGAGGTCGTAGGTTCGAATCCTGCTATTCCGACCAAGAATTCAGAGAAAACGGCCACTTAGCTCATAGAGCAGGTGGCCGTTTTTTGTTGGGGGCGCATGGACGTTATTGATCAGCTAAGTGACGCCCGATAACGAACCTACCGTCGAACACTTATCAGGCTTAAGGACCTGATAGGATCCGGTTACGTCCGTCACGCTTCGCTTTATAAAGCGCATCATCGGCATCTTTTAGCAGCGATGAAAGACTTTCCGACGTTCCAATATCTCGGCTGGCAAGGCCCATGCTTAAGGTGACCAGACCGGAGTCCGTTGCAGGGTGAGGGATGGCCGTTGCAGACAGACTATTTCTAATTCTCTGGGCCACCTGCTGAGCAAGTGACAGTGAGGCATCCAGCATCAGCACCAGAAACTCGTCACCCCCAAGCCTTATCGGATAGGCCTCGTCAATTCTAAGACTGCTTCGAATGATTCCGGCCACTTGCTGCAAGCATAAGTCGCCCTGCAAATGTCCCAGCATGTCGTTATAGGGCTTGAACTGGTCAATATCGATCATTAACGCCGTCACCTGAAAATGGCGTCCCTGACTTACCAGAATCTTGCGTAAACGCTCCAAGGCGCGGCGATTGCCCATACCCGTCAGTAGATCAGTTTCCGCTGTGACCAGTGCATTCTGGTATTCCTGCTTTAATGCTGTCGTTATGTTCTTTGCCTGAGTAATGTCCACGCCGATATTTAGCAGGCCGCCACCTGGCACCAGGGTTTCCGTCATCAATAGCCAGCGGCCATCCCATGCATCGACTTCAAACTGGCGGTAATTTTGCATGCGTCGCTTGGCCAGCGCCGTGCGAATCCACGACTCAATATCGTCCGTCTCAGCAATCAGCCCTTCCCCCTTGGCATAGTTGTCACGCACGATGTCCGGCCAAGTAGGGTGCGTGCCCGGCGCATGGCAGATGAGACCATAATAGGGGTCATTGCCGTAAAGCAGCCGGTCCCAGCCATCAAACAGGGAAACGGCTGTGTCACTGTTATCAAACAGGCGGGCCGTTACCGGCAAGATATCCGCCAGCGGGTCTGTCCTATCATTCGACGAAAACGCCACGATAACCACCCCTGCCATTATTCAGTCAGATTGCCCGCTATCAGGGATAGATGTTAGCAAGCCTTTTCAATTCACCATAAACCAGCACTATAAATACGTTAAATACAGGTTCCCGAGTAGCTCCGTGATTAGCTTGCCTAACCCTCATTATCCATGAAAGCCATTATTGGGGCATCGTCTCCACCGCCCACCAGGAAGGCAGTAGCGCACGTACATTAGCTTGCGCAAAACGGTCATCCATTAATACCACAACGCCCTCATCTTCTGGACTGCGAATCACGCGACCAGCGGCCTGCACCACTTTGATCATGCCAGGAATGCGGTAGGTGTAGTCGTCACCCTGGCCAAAGCGCGCGCCCAGACGCGCTTTAAGCGCTTCATTGAAATCGTTAAACGGCGGCAACCCCAAGGTGGCAATAAAGGCACCGATTAGCCGGTCGCCGGGCAGGTCAATGCCCTCCGCGAAGGCACCGCCCAGCACCGCAAAGCCGATACCTTTTCCACCGGGGGTAAAGCGCGCCAGAAACGCCTCGCGCTGCGCCTCCGGCATCCCGCGGGTTTGGCTGAAAACAGGCACCTCCGGGTGCACCTCGCGAAACCTCGCAAGCGCTGCCGCCAAGTAGGCAAAGCTGCTAAAGAACGCCAAGTAGTGGCCCGGCTTGCGCTGATACTGCTGCGCCATGGTGGCGACGATGGGCTCGATGGAGGCGTCCCGATCACGAAAGCGCGTGGAAATATCGCGCCGTATATGCACCTCAAGCTGGCGGGCGGCAAATGGCGATGCCACTTCGCGCCACACGGTGTTCTCCGGCAAGCCCAAAAGATCCCGATAATAGTGAGCGGGCGTGAGCGTTGCCGAGAATAGCACCACCGAGTGCGCGGCATGAAAGCGCGGGGTCAGAAAATCGGCAGGAATCAGGTTGCGGAGACCCAGCACCGCCCGTCCCCGCCCGTAGCGGGTAAGGTCGCACAACGAATGCTCACCAAAACACTCCGCCAAGCGGCAGAACGCCAGCGCTTCGAACAGCAATTCCTGGAGTTCCAGACTGGCGTCTTCAGGGTGCTCACCCAGGTGATCGGTCATCGAAGCGCCCACCTGCTGAGCGGCGGCCACCAGCTTGTCGGGCAGCGTCGTGAGCAGCCGATAGCCTGGCTTACCCGGCTCGCCTGCCTCCTCCAGCCCTGCGTCTTTAATCACTACCTGCCACTGCCTAGCTAAACGGTTCAAAGGGCGGGAGAGCGATATTGGGGCATAGCGACGCACCCGATTGAAACGCTGCTGATCGAGCTCAGCGCTGTACATGCCTCGCGCGCGCTCCACCAGGTTATGCGCTTCATCGACCAGCACGCCCGTTCGCCAGTCGTTGGCCTGGGCCAGGCCGTGCAGCAGCGCGTGGCTGTCGAACCAGTGGTTAACGTCGCCGACAACCACGTCCGTCCAGCGCGCCAGTTCCTGGCCCAGGTAATACGGGCACACGTCATGGGCCAGCGCTACTTCCCGCAGCGCGTCGCGATCCAGCCAGGCTTGCTCGACCGCCGCTTGCCGGGCGGCGGGCAGGCGGTCGTAAAATCCCGCCGCCAGTGGGCACGACTCACCGTGGCAGGCGCGTTCGGGGTATTCGCAGGCTTTGTCGCGCGCCACCAGTTCCAGTACCCGCAGCGGCCGAACTTCCTCGCCCTGGCTAGCGCGCAACATGGCAAGCGCATCCAGCGCCAAACGGCGACCGGGGGTCTTCATGGTGAGAAAGGCGATACGGTCGAGTTGCTGGCGCGGCATGGCCGAGAGCATGGGAAACAGCGTCGCCACCGTTTTGCCAATGCCCGTGGGCGCCTGGGCGAGCAGGCAGCGCCCGGTGCTGGTGGCTTTATAAACGTCTTCGGCGAGCTCACGCTGGCCGGGGCGAAAAGTGTCGTGAGGAAACCCTAGCGTCTGCAGGCGGCTGTCGCGGCGCTGGCGATGCTCGGCTTCTTGTTCCGCCCAGGCGAGAAAGCGTTGGCACTGGTCGGTAAAAAACGCCTGCAGCTCGGTAGCGGACACCTCCTGGTTGAGCAAGGTCTCCTTGCCACTGGCGATCTCCAGATACACCAGGGTTAAGGTGATCTGCTCCAAGTTACGTTCTGCACATAGCAGTGCGCCGTAGACTTTCACCTGCGCCCAATGAAGGGCGCGCTGGTTATCGGCCATGCGCTCCAAGCTGCCGCGGTGAGTTTTGACCTCTTCCAGGCGGTTGGCCGCTGGGTCAAAACCATCGGCGCGCCCCGTCACTGTTAGCCCCTCAAAGGTGCCTGACAGCGGCAGTTCGGCTAAATAGTCGGCCCCGCGGCGGCTGGCCACCAGCGTATGCCCTTGTATGCCTTCCTGGGCGCTAGGCGCAGGGGTAAAGCGATGGTCGAGATCGCCTTCGCGGGCAGTGAAATCGCACAGCGCCCGCACCGCCACCCGATAAGTTGCGCTCATAGCGTTGGCTCGGCGCTATCCGCCCAGCGGACGTAGCACACCGCAACGGGCATCTCATGGTGGTGAAAGAACGTAAGCCAACGGCGCTGATTATCCTGCAGCCGGTCACCGGGGCCTTTGACTTCGATCATCCGGTAGCGCGGCGAGCCCCCAGGCGCATCGGGCATGAACTGTATTAGATCCGGCAGCCCGGCCCGGTTGGCCTTGAGATCCCCCAGCAGCCGCTCAAAACAGGCCCGCAAATGTTCAGCGGGGATACACTCAAGCGCCATCTCGACAAGCGCCTCATCAACAATGGGCCAGTGAACAAAAGGCGATGCCAGACCAAATTTCTCCCGCCAAGTCGCCTGAATCACCTCGCGATAACTACCGTCTTCCAGACGCGCCAAGCACGCATCGAAGGCGTCACGCCGCCGCGCCACGAAATCGTCGCGGTATAAATCCGCGGGGCCATGATGAAAGGGATGGAAGAAAGCGCCGGGCAACGGCGCAAATATAGCGGGCCAGCAGAGCAGGCCAAACAGCCCGGTGATCAGGCTATTTTCCACATAGCAGACCGGCGCGTGCGGCTCACCCAGGGCCTCAGCCACTGCCCGCTCGACACATTGCGGCCCCGGCAGAGTGAAATCCCAACGCTCATGGGCCGGCTCAATGTCACTCGGCACAGCAGGCAGCTTAAGCCGCCGCCGCAAACGGGGCAAAATCCGCGCCAGCGCCTGGCGTCCAGTTTCGTTGGGGCGGCTCTCAAGCGCCTGGGTGGCCAGCTCAAACGCCACGTGGTTCTCGCCTAACCGCTCCAGCACTCGCAGTTGGCGAATGCGCGCCTCACTACTGTCCGCATCGCCATAGAGCGTCAGCGCGAGCGCCGATTCGCCACTACGCTCCGCCTCGCGGCCCAACTGCAGCAGCAGCCGTGCGCGCCGCGTGGCCAGCCAGCGGTTATCCGACGGCGGCGGTACGTCCGGATGAAGATCGGCGGGAAGTTCGCCCTCATCGAGACGTTGGCGTAAATAATGGAGCGCAAGGTAGGTATCGACCTCCTGACGCGACTGGAAAGCGCGGGATTGCGGCGTAAAGGGAACCACTTCAAACCGCTGCAGGCCAAGTTCGGTTAAAACGAACTCCGCCCAGTCCTGGCGTAAGTTGCCAAAGAACATCAGCCGCAGCCGGTCACAAATTGCCATTACCTTGAGGCGGACGATTTTATCGTTGCTGTCGGGCCACCATGTTTGCAGCGGTGAGACACGCGTCAGCTGGCTCGTTAGGGTCTCGTAAAGTACCGTTTTTGCACTAGACGAATGAAGCCCAGCGGCGCGTATCTCATCGGCAAAAATGTGGCGAAGTTCCGCCAGGCGCAGCTGATTAAAAAGCTCATCAATCCCCAGCGCTGGCTGATTATCGACCCACCCCAGCGCGACCAAGGACGCCATCGCAGCCGCGCTGTCGCCGATTTCGGCATAGTTTAATTTGCCAAGCCGGAACAGCTCGCCTTTGCGCATCACCATGCGCACCAGCAGCGCCTGGGAAGCGCGCGGCAAGTTGTCGAATTGATCCAGGAAATCGTGCTCGTCTGCCGAAAGCAGATCAGCATGGCGCTCCCCTACCCAATCCAGCACGAAGCGGAAGTTCGTCAGGTAGTAGAAGGGGTCATCAAGGGAGGCGGTAGGTGTTGCGAAAGCACTGTTCATTTATCCATTGTAACAGTGCGTCGCCATTGTGACAGTCTCGCCGTCTTGGAGAGTAGCGGGCTCAGTAGCAAGCGGTTCTCTAGCCCACCCGGTGCTGCTTGAGCACGGTGAGGCTTCGCTCTTCTTCGTTTTGAGGCTGGGTGGGCGCTTGGCGGGTGCCGACCAGCACGTACCACTCCGCCTCACTCAGATAGCCCGCGCACCAGCGACCCAGATCGGCGGCACACGCCTCTCGGGTCAGCTGACCGGCACGATAGTCATTGGCGAGGAGTAACAAGCTCTGACGTGCCGCGCGTGCGCGCGCATCGCCGCCGTGCACCTTGGAAAGCGGGCAGCGTCTATCGTAGGCAGCGTTGGTCAAGGCATTTAACCAAGGCTCCAGCTCATGTGCTTGTATACCGCCGTAAACGGCCACGCGCTTACTCCCTGCCCTGTATTTATAAAGGGCGCTAGACTGCCCGAATTAACTTCGAGTGTCATCTTTTTGACGTCTTAACTTATACCCTGCTTTAAACCTTGTAGCACATTGACGACATTGACACCAATGTCATCCACGGCATAACCGCCTTCCATGAGCAATACAGTCGGCAGGCCAGCCTGTGCAAGTCGTTGACCTAACACGCTAAAGTCGCCGCTTGTGAAGGTAAAAGCGCTGATGGGGTCACCTTCAAAGATATCCACACCCAGCGACACAATCAGCATGTCGCATTGTGCTTCCTTAATCTTGACGAGGGCGTTATCCAGCGTGGCCATCCAGGTATCAACGGTCGTGCCTGGCGGCAATGGGTAGTTGACGTTAAAACCTTCCCCGCGGCCCCGCCCCGTTTCATCCGCATAGCCGAGGTAATAGGGAAAAGTCACCTCAGGGTCGCCGTGTAGCGAGATAAACAGCACGTCATCGCGTTCATAGAAGATCTGCTGGGTACCGTTGCCGTGGTGAAAGTCCACGTCCAGAATCGCCACGCGGCGCATGCCCGATGCCAGTGCTCGTTGCGCGGCAATCGCCGCATTATTGAAAAAACAGTAGCCGCCAAACTGGTCAAAAGCGGCATGGTGACCTGGCGGCCGACACAGGCCAAAACTGGGCTCGCCGGTCGCAAGCGTTTGTTCAACAGCGCCTAACGCCACGTCTTTACTCGCCATCGCGGCTTCAAAGGTGCCCTCGCTAATCGAGGTTTCCGCCGCCAGGGCGTAATAGCCAAGCTTAGCGCTTACCTCACGGGGGATACGGTCACCGCGCATGGTGCGCGCAGGCCAGATATTGGGGATTGCTTCCCCCTCGTGACCAGCGGCGACCCATTCGTGCCAGCAGTCTGCCAAGAAATTGACATAGTCAGCATCGTGCACTGCCAGCACCGGCTCCAGGCCGTAGGCGCGCGGCTCGTTAAGCTCGCCCACCGACGTCTGCTGGATTTGCTTCAACACCAGATCAACGCGTTCAGGGCATTCGAAGGGCGCGACCAGCGCGCCGTCATGGAGCTCCGTTCGCGCTTGGCGCAGGCGGGTCTTGTCTGAATAAAAAATCTGCATGGTGTTTCCTGCCATCGGCAAAGGGTCAGAACTCGGCCAAGCTGATGCCCAGGCACGCTTCTGCTTCGCCGACTGACGCTTGAGTTGATATTCGGCACGGCTGGCACTCGCCCGGTCGGGAAACGGCTGCGCGCCCAGCAGAGCCACCGGCGGGTTCGCGCGGGTAAAGCGTGCGCCTTTCCCTGCAGCGTGGGCACGGTAACGCTTGGTCAAATTACTCCTGACGGTTGGCTGTTCGTTGAGTGAATCGATGAAAGTGATCAAGCTCGCCAACGGCATGGGCCTGGCCAAGCCAAAGCCCTGGAAAGCATCGCAGTGATAGTCCAGCAGATGAAGATGCTGATCAGAGGTTTCAACGCCCTCGGCAACGACGTTCAGCCCTAGGTGATGGGCCATGGAAATAATGCCTTTGACGATCGCGCTATCGGCCTCGCTGTGATGCAGTTCGTGGATAAAGCTACGGTCAATTTTCACGGTATTCACCGGCAGATGCTTCAAGTAACTGAGACTTGAAAAACCTGTGCCAAAATCATCGATTGAGACGCTGACATCCATATTTCGCAAGGCACGCAAGGTATCGATGGCGGCCTCGGTATTCTCCATCAGAATCCCTTCGGTGATCTCAAGCATCAGCTGCTGAGGCGGCAAGCCGGTGTCCAAAAGCGTCTGTTGCAGGGTGGCGAGAAAATTTGTGCGCTGAAATTGCAGCGGCGATAAATTCACGGCCACCGACACACTACCTCTCCCTTGCTGGGCGAGGGTTTGCATATCACGGCAAGCACGCTCTAGCACCCATTCGCTGATCGGCATGATCTGGCCAGTGGCTTCCGCCAGCGGAATAAACCGCGCCGGCGAGATAAATCCTTTTGTCGGGTGCGGCCAACGCAGCAAGGCTTCAACGCTTACTAGCTGGCCTTCGCGGTTAAGCAGCGGCTGATAATACAGCTCAAATGCCTGGCTCTTGATAGCCTCCTGCAGTTCGTTGCGCAACACCAATCGCTCGCTGGTAGTATCGTTAAACGCCGCCGAAAACCATTGATAGGCATTGCGCCCCCGCTGCTTGGCTTTATACATCGCTATGTCAGCCTGCTGGATCAGCATTTGTGGCTCTAATAAAACCTCCTCGCTGATAGCAATACCCACACTTGCGGTCAGATATAACTCATGCCCGTCGATATAGTAGGGGCGCGAAAGCGCCGCTAGCAACCGCTCGGCAACCTCCACCACGTCGGCTTCATCGTGAACCCTTGGGTGCAGAATGACGAATTCGTCGCCCCCCAGGCGCGCGACCAGATGTTGTTCATTTACCCCGCTGAGCAGCCGCTTGGCGACTTCTTTCAGCACCCTGTCACCCACCGCATGCCCCAGATTGTCGTTGATCGGCTTGAAATCATCCAGGTCGACGAACAGCACCGATACCCGCTGGTGCTGCGATTGCGCTTGCGTGAAAGCGTCACTCAGGGTTTCTTCAAACAGCGAGCGATTAGGCAGTTGGGTCAGGTCATCGTGGGTCGCGTGATAGGCCAGCCGTGCCTCGAAGGCCTTATGTTCGGTGATGTCGTGCTGCACGCCCACAAAATGGGTCAGTTGCCCATCCGGGTTGTGCACCGGCGCGATGTATAGATCATTCCAAAATAGGCTGCCATCTTTGCGGTAATTGCGCAGCGTCACGTGGACATCACGCTTCTCGCTTAGCTGCTGGCGGATTTTCTCAACGGCCTCTGGGTCAGTGCCCTCGCCCTGTAGAAAACGGCAGTTGCGGCCCAGTATTTCCGCCTGCTCATAGCCCGTCATTACAGTAAAGGCCTGATTGGCGTAAACGATCGGTAACCCCGACTGCGTTGCATCAGCAATCACCACCCCGTTAACGCTCGCTTCCACGCTGCGTTCAAGGGTGCGCAGCCGAGACTCCTGCTGACGCTTTTCGGTAACCTCCTGGGCAATCCCGTAAAGCGCTTTAATTTCGCCGTCGATCACGATCGGCAGGTTGATCAGGTCCATGATATGCGGCTCGCCAGCACGGTCACGGATTACCAACTCGTAACGAATGATGCTGCCCTGCATGACGGATTGGTAACGCTGATTGACTAAATCGATGTCTTCGTCGTAGATAAAACAGTTGAAGTGGCTACCGACAATCTCGTCTACAGCGTAGCCGCTAATCAATGCGCAAGTGGCATTGGCCGAAACAAAATGACCTTGCTCATCGAGCGAAAAAACCGCATCCGGGTGGTGGGTGAACAACGAGCGATAGCGCTGCTCGCTTTCCTCGAGCGAACGGCGAACCTGAAAACGCTCAACCGCCAGCGCCATCAAACCTGCCGCCTTTTCGATCAGCAACGTGTCTCGCTCGGAGGGCGAACAGGGCTGGCGATAATAAGTCCCGAAGGTGCCTAATAACTGGCCACTACTGCTCACCACCGGAATCGACCAGCACGCGACCAAATCCGCTTGCCGGGCAACGTCGTGAAATCCTTGCCAACGCTCATCGTTGGCGATGCACTCACTGATTACTTGGCAACGTTGATAAGCTGCACTCCCGCATGCGCCCATTGAAGGGCCAATCGCCACTTGCTGGATCGCGTCTTTAAAGGCACCCGGCAGCCTCTTACCGGCGGCCAATACAAGATGCGTCTGAGCTTTATTGACCAGCATCACGGAACACAGCGCGCCAGGAAATTGCCGCTCAAGCAACTGACAGAGGCTTTCCAGAATATCCTCCAGGGGCGCTTCCTGAGCGATCATCCGTTGAGTATGCTGCTGGTCCTCAAGGGTTTGACGCGCCTCGGCAAGTTCTCTCGCCCGGGCGATACTGGCCTCGACAAGCCCGAGAGAAAACGCCAGCAGGCCGCTTAACATCAGCCCGACCATAGCCACGATAACCGGTACAAAGCCCGCCATATACCAGTTGAAATGGCCACCTGGAAATGCCTCCAGATCCAAGCTGATCCCACCGGGCAACCCCATCTTACGGGTGGCTAATGCCATCTCGGGATGTAACGTTGTATCGGCGCTAAATCCAGGCGGGCGAAGCATCAGCAGCGAGTTGTCGTCACGGCTAATGTTGACCTGAAAAGGCCCCAGCTCAAGACGCAGCTCGTTACTGAGCAGGATGGCCAGATCAAGGCTGGCTACTAGCTGTTGGTCTTGCTGAGCAATTGGCACCGTCATGAGTGCCATATCGGCTGTCTGCTGATCGCTGATCATCAGACGCGCACGATCAAACGGCACGGCTAGCCATGCCTGAGTTGCGGGCTTTTCCAACTGCTGCTGAAGCCATTCCCCACTGCTTGGACTGCGCCACTGGGCCCAATTAAGGCGCATGTCGTCATCCACTAACGCCATGGCCTGCAGGCTGGGCGTATCGCGTAGATAGCTCTGGCCATCTTGAGTCAGCAGCTCGCTATTGACGTCGCTTGGATACACCTCGATGCGCTCAGCCATGCGCTGCATCAAGCTCAGCCGGGTAGTCATCACCTGTTCGGCATTGAACTGCACATTATCCAGCAGGTACGACGCTTGCTGCTGGGTGGTTGTGTACTGCTGCAAGCTAAGCACCCACCAGACCATGCCGCTAACGACGACGCCCGCCAAGCCGGATATCGCCGTCAAGCGGCTGAGTTGAAGAGGCCCGGTTGAACGGCGACAGGCTATCCCGATCGTTGCCGCCCCCTGCAGCAGCGTGAACACCACCACACCCACCGGCGACGACGAAAAAATCGGCTGATCCAGCTCAACCCCCACCCACAGCCTGGCCAGTAGCAACCCGCCAAACAGCCATAGACCGATCCCCGTTTCTAGCCAAAGCCAACGCCACCGGATGGTAGAGCGCTCCCAACATAAACACAGCGCCACTGCTAACAGCACAACCGCGCCAAGGCTGGTCATGCGCTCCTGACCGGTTATCCAGGAGGATAGCAGCGTGCCGGAAAACGTATTATGGCCCAAGGTATACAGCGAAATTGCTATTATCCCGAGGGCGCACAGCCACCGAATACGCCGCCAGTGTTGCAAGGTGGCCAGCACGCCAATGCTTGCCAGGCAGGTGGCAAGCGCGGCATCCGGCACCAGGGCAACGGCAAATAGCGAATGGGCGTCAGACACGCCAAACACAACGCCTACCATACCCATCAGTAGCACAGTGGCGGCGGCCATCAGTAACAGCGTGTCTAGCGCAAGTTCGCGGGCATTAATCGGCACGAGGGCAGTTTCTCCTATGCGGGTCTATTACACGTCACACTGGCTAACGTGAGAAGGCTATTTCCTCGGTCAACGATTGGAGCACTGCGTGCTGATCGTCAAGGTATCTGGCGTAGTCGTCTAACGGGCGATAATCCACCAGCGAACCATGCGCCCTCTCAATGCGATTGGCCACTTCAGGGTTCTGGACAGCTTGACCAAAAGCCTCTGCCAATAGCTTGAGAACCGTGGCAGGCGTCCCCGGGGGCGCAAAGAGTCCGCGATCTGTGGTGTTCACAAGATTGATGCCCTGCTCTTTCAACGTCGGTACTGCTGGCAGGCTCGTCAAGCGCTGCTCGCCTGCAACGCCCAGTGGCGTTAACGCCTTGGCTTCAAACAAGCGCCCGGCAGCAGGCAAATTGAGCATTGAAAAGTCGATCTCGCCAGCAAGCAGAGCTTCTACCTGGGAGCCGGTATCGGGGTAGTGAACGATCTCAATGGCGTCGACGGGGATATTGGCCTGATGAAAAAAGTGCAGCCAGAAAAAGTGGTCGGTAGAACTCGCGATCACTCCAAACCTTAGTTCCCCAGGCCGCTCATTGACCAGGGTGACAATATCACTAGCCTGCTTGGCATCATGCTTGGCGTAGGTTGCAGGTATATTCACCGTTCTGGTGAGCAGGGCAACCGGCGAGAAGGCATGGTGTGAATAATCGGCAAGACCGGCAAAGTAAGATAAATCGATGGTTTGGTGGCTACCCAAAAGGGTAAGTCCATCAGGTTGCGCGTTTTTAACAAATCGAGTAGGAAGGGGAGTCGCCTCCCCTGTCCTCTCACACCACCGGGCGTACGGTTCCGTACCACGGCGGTTCATGAACAACGGTTAAGCCATCTTACCGTATCCAGTACCGAGATCAGCC
>JAIVHM010000104.1:0-1144 GCA_020201095.1 Halomonas sp.
TGAGCGGGCTAATGGTGGCCGATGCCGCACTGACCGGCTGCTTAGCAGGTTTGTGCTTGCTGGGTTGGCTATTGAATCGACGTTGGTTAGCTTACCTGGCGGCTGCGCCATTGGCGCTGATCACCCTGTATACCCTGATGCATAATGGTCTTTCAGGTGGCCCCTGGGTGGGTACATCCTGGGTATCAGGCGGGCCAAGAATTCTATCGGCGGCCGCATTTCTGCTTTTCCTGGTGGCTGTTTGTACGACGTTGGGCACGAAACAGGCCTGGCAACGACTATTATGGGCTGGCAGCGGGTTGCTGGCACTGGGCGCGGGTAGCTTTTCTCTCCTGCTGTTGCTGTTTCCCGCCAGTCGTCTTGGCTGGGCAGACGGCTTTGTATCAGCCCCCTTACTGGCCACGCTCTATGCGGTGCTTGGTGGGGGCGCCTTTGTTGGCGCTGCTTGGCGTGGCAGTCGCCAATTGCTTCCCCTCGGTTGGCTGACGAAGCTCGCTACTGTGTTTGGTGTGATGGTGAGCTGCCTTGCTTGGTATACCTTAAGTTGGAGCGCCCAGGGCAATATGCAACGTCAGGCGGCCACCTTGTTGGATAACGCCGCGCACAATGCACGTCACGCCATGCAGGAACAGCGTGAATTTATTCAACGTCTTGCCTGGCGGCAAGGGTTGAACAATACATTAAGCGCGTCGATACGTTGGGAGCATGATGTTCAGACCTACTTCCATCACGCGCCATACCTAAAGACCGTTGCATTGATTGGCCCCGAGAGGGAACTGGAAGAACTGCGGGTCTCTCCCCAGCCCTATCCGCAACGCCTTCTAACCGAGGAAAGTTATCCGAGTCTTCGCGATTCGCTATTCTCGGAGCACCCAGAAGCATGGGCACTTAAGGTCGACCGTCAGCCGAGTACGGTGCTGCTGGTTTCCTCATTAGGTAACAACGCGGACGAGCAGTTGGTCGCCGAAGTGGATTTGACAGACTTGCTCAGGCGCGAACTTAGCGTACCTCTAAGCCTGTTTCGGCTCACTGTCGGTGAAGGCACTCCCTATCTAGCGTTAAGGCAACCCGGAAGGGCCATTGACGATACCCCTATTGGCCCTTTGCCGCACCTAGAAGAGCGTCATGTCGGTCTTCCTGGGGG
>JAIVHM010000104.1:1251-5172 GCA_020201095.1 Halomonas sp.
ATCATCCCGATGGCGTTTTATCGATTGATCGCGAAGGGCGTGTGATTACCGCTAATGAAGCCTGCGGCAAGATTACCGGGCGCTCCAGCAATGAAGTGCAAGGCAAGCATTTTTCAACACTGTTGCAGCCCCAGGATATCGAGCAAATGCAGGCCATTTATGACGCGACCCTGGACGGTCAGCCAAACTGTGTGGAGTTACAGATAAGGCATCGAGAAGGGGATCTGAAGTTTCTGGAATTGACCACCATGCCGATCATTGTGGGTGGCGAAACGCAGGGTGTTTTTGGCATTGCAAAAGATATTACCCACCAACATGAGCAAGCCGCCCAGCTAGCTTATCAGGCCTCACATGATCTTCTGACCGGTCTGCCCAACCACACTGCCTTTGATGACTGCTTGAATGAAGCGTTCGCGGATCCACAGCAGAACGGTCAATTGCTGGTTGTCATGCACCTCGATCTGGATGGGTTTAAAACAATCAATGATGGGTTAGGTCATCACATTGGTGATCAATTGCTAATAGAAGTGGCTGCTCGGCTACGGCAAGTCACTGGCCAATGCGATACGTTGGTACGCCTGACGGGCGATGAGTTCGCGTTGCTATTTCTAGGGCTTGACGACTGTGACGAAGGCATCGCCATCGCCGAAAGGGCGCTGAATTCGCTGTTAGTGCCTTTTCAAATAGAAAGCAAACCAGTCCATATCAGCGCAAGCATCGGCATCGCGTGTAATAGCCACTCAATAGCGCACGCCCATGAACTGATGCAGCAAGCGGATATTGCCATGGGGGAGGCAAAGCAACAGGGCCGTAATACCTGGCATTGGTATCAGGGCGATGTCCAACGGATAACAAGAGAGTCGGTGCAGCTGCGCCACGATTTACATAGGGCGCTGCAAAACGACCAGTTCGAGCTTTATTACCAACCCATCGTTGAAGCGCGGAATGGACAAATTCGGGGACTGGAGGCGCTGATTCGTTGGCATCATCCCGAGAAGGGGATGATCTCGCCCGGTACGTTTATTCCCCTGGCCGAGCAGACAGGGCAAATCATTCCGCTAGGGCGCTGGATTCTGCGCCGTGTATGCCAGGACGTCGCTTTCATGCAAACTATTAACGGGCTTGAGGCGCCCGTTGCCATTAATATTTCGTCGTTACAGTTTCGGCGAGCAGGATTCTTGGAGGATATGCAAAAGGCCCTGGATGCATCAGGCGTATCCCCTGAACGGCTGGAAATCGAGGTGACGGAGAGCGTGCTGCTGGACGGTGCCGAGCAGGCGATTGAGCTGATCAACCGGCTTAAGGCAATGGGTATCAAGGTCGCACTTGACGATTTTGGCACCGGATTTTCCAGCCTCAGCTACTTGCGTGACCTGCCGATTCACAAGGTCAAACTGGATCGTGCTTTCATCAAGGACATCACTACGGATACACGTAACGCCGCTATCGTGCAGGGCATTATTACCATGGCGCATCACCTGAATCTGATCGTGGTCGCCGAAGGTATTGAAGATCGCGCTCAACAGCAGGACTTGATCCGTCGCGACTGCGATCTGCTGCAAGGGTTTCTTTTCGCCAGGCCTATGCCGAGGGACGCTTTAATGGCACTGCCAGAGGTGCTGCCTGTATCTACAGCATGAGGTCAGTCGACCTCGACGCGGTTTCGTCCATTGGTTTTGGCCTGATAGAGGGCCCCGTCAGCACGGGAGTAGAGCTGATCGAAAGACGCATCATGATTGACGTCAGTGGCTAGCCCCAGGCTCACCGTGAGTCTAACGGGCACGCCAAGTTCCTGATGGGACAGCGTTGCCACTCTTTGGCGTATTCGTTCAACAACTTCCAACGCGCCTTCAGCATCGGTTTCGGGCATGAGCACGCAGAACTCTTCACCACCCAGGCGCGCCACGATATCTGCCTTGCGGACCTCATCGAGAAGCGCGTCGGCAAAGACTTTAAGCACTTGATCGCCCGCGGGGTGACCAAAATCGTCATTCACTCGCTTAAAGTGGTCAAGATCGAGAAGGGCCATGCTAATAGGCAGCCCGCTGCGTTGGCTCTGCTCGAACAAGGGGTCGGTTAAATTAAGCATGTAACGCCGGTTGCCAAGTCCCGTGAGATCATCCATCAGGCTGAGCCTGAGCACTTTTTTGTGCTGATGATGCAGGCGCATTAAGAGCAGCATGAGGCCACCCACCAGGAGAAGAATAACCAGGATCAGTAGGGCAATGCCTATCGCCAACCGGTCCATCACAATGCGTTGTTTGGCGGCTTCAGAATGTAAGAGATGACTTAGCCTGCTATAGGCTTGCGCTAGATCGTTTTCAATGGCGACGCCTTGTTGAATTAAGGCATCGGGAGGTGCACCAGCTGCCATTTCACCCAGTGTCTGGCGTAGGCTGGGAATTCTGTCTTGTACGCGCCGCAAGCGATTTAAAGAGGACTCATACTCGGCTGGTGCGAACCGGGTTTTGCTGAGTCCGAAGTTCACCCCTTCAATATGTCGCGGGATGCGCCAAAGCAGATTGTCGAAGCGCTCTATCAGCTCGCTATCTTGTGGATCCTCTCTAAACTCGTTCAACGTGGAGCGCAGCAGGACGGTATGCAACTGCGGACGAATGACATCGGCGACGAGCGCTGTGTAGTTTGATCCAAGGTGCTGGCGTACCTGGTATAGGTAAACCCCTGCGGCGATAGCGCAAATCCCCGCGAGCAGGGTGAACCCAAGGCCTAACTGCCAGCCTAGTGGTCGATTAAAGCGCAAATTCATTGTTGCACGTAGATGTCTTTAATTGACCATATCCATGAGGTCATGCTCACAGTGCCCGTCTCAACGGCATCAGCATCAGCTGGAATGATCAACATCGTCGGGCCAAACTCATCTCTTGTCAGGGTATCGCCGTCCAGCCTAGTGGCGAGGAGATAGCGTTTGGCGGCGCGGTCTTCAGGCGTTAGGAAGGACGTGTAATCATCATGAGCCACGAACCTTAACGTCGCCGCATCATCGATACTTTCTGCCTTGAGAAAGTCGTCCAGCCAGATGCCTGCGAAATTCCCTTGTGGCCCCTCAAAATGTTGCAGTTATCGCTGGATGGCCAAAGCGCGCTTGGGGTCACGTCGGCCGCTTGGCTGTACGCTGCAAACAAAGTGGCCGTAAAGGCAACTGTGATGATGATCCGTCGTATGGAAGCTAACATGCCTGATACTCTTAATTATGGTTTGTTGAACATACCGCGTCTGTATTAGAAGAGTCTAGTAATACTGAGATATTGATACTTCCATATTTGGCTTATCTCTGAGCTGGTCTAGCAGGTAGTTGTTCATTGCCTGGCCAGCAGGGGAGAGACTTTGGCCAGTGCGTCGCAATAGCCCGATTTGTCGTTCCAATCGCGGAGTGGATAGCGGAATGAAGCTCAGTTGGTCATGCTCTTCCTGAAACGCCAGGCGGGGCAGGGTGGTGACGCCGATGCCAGCTTCGAGCATCGCGGTAAGTGAAATCATATTGGAAATGTAGAGTGTACTGTTTGTCAGTAGCTCTGCTGCTGAGGAGCCTTCTAGCAACCGCGAGGTGCCATTGCGAATGAGGGTGTAAGGCTTGAGCGCTTGCCAGTGCAGAGTGTCTTGTTGAGCTAGCGGATGGTCGTCGCGACACACCACCCCTATGTCGTCATGTAAAAGCACCTCAAATGACAGTTCATCATCCGGTAGCCAAAGACTGGTGATACCGAGCTCCACCTCGCCTTTAAGTACCATTTCATTGACCCGCTCTGAATGGCCGTCCTGCAAACTGATATCGATACCCGGAAAAGCTTCCAGAAACCCTGCTAACAAAGTGGGCATCAGCCGGCTTGCAACTGAGGGCACCGCTGCAATATCCACACGCCCTCGCTGTTGGCTCGCAATGGCAATTGCATCACGCCACAC
>JAIVHM010000266.1 GCA_020201095.1 Halomonas sp.
GGTATCAGCGGCACCAGTGCCGGTGCGATGAACGGCGTGGTCATGGCCGATGCGCTTACCCGGGGCGATAAAGAAACCGCCCGCGAGGCCTTGCATGATTTCTGGCGAGCCGTTAGTAGAGCGGGCATGGCGAGCCCTATCCGTCGCTCACCGCTGGACAAGCTGACCGGTAACTGGAGTCTCGAACACTCGCCAGGCTATATCGCCATGGACCTGATGAGCCGACTGGTCTCGCCCTATCAGTTCAACCCGCTCAACGTTAACCCGTTGCGCGAAATAGTGGCCGAGCGAATCGATTTTGATCGGGTTCGCCGCTGTGAACAGCTCAAGCTGTTCGTCACTGCCACTAACGTCCGTACCGGCAAGCAGCGGGTCTTTCGCCGCCATGAGATGAGCCTTGATGCGGTCATGGCCTCCGCCTGTTTGCCGTTTGTGTTCCAGGCCGTCGAAATTGATGGGGAAGCCTATTGGGACGGCGGCTATATGGGCAACCCGGCACTATTCCCGCTGATGGAAGAATGTAGCGCACGCGATATTCTGCTCGTTCAGATCAACCCCATTCGCCGCGACGCGCTACCCACCACGGCGTCAGCGATCATGAACCGCCTTAACGAAATTACCTTCAACTCAGCGCTGATCAAAGAAGTGCGCATGATCGCCATGCTTAAACAGGCACTTGACGCCCAGGGCATCGAGAACTGCTATCAGCAGGCATTGTTCCATCGCATCAGCGGTGAAGATGCGTTACAGACGCTGTCGGTATCCAGCAAGCTTAATTCCGAGTGGCCCTTTCTGTGCCATCTATTCGAGCAAGGCCGTGCCGCCGCCGACCGCTGGCTGGAAGATAACATCGATGCGCTTGGCGAACGCTCCACGCTGGATATCGACGACGTCTACCTGGATGAAAGTTCGGCGCCTTCTTCTCCAGCACCAAACTAAGTCAAACAGGTGCAAGCATGCCCAATAATGCAGCACCAGCGCGATAGTTATCTTCCACACCAGTTCCTCACCCGTTGTTAAATTAATAGTAATCGACTGATAAAGCTAAGAAAACATAACCATGGCAACCACTTTGCGTAATTAACATCAGTGGTGGTAGGCGTGGACCAGGCCCAAACGGGTACGAGTGCGTCGAACCTGACCTTCAATGAAGAAGGCATGTTCTCGTGAACCGATGACGCTGCGTGTTTCATGCGCAGGGTATTGAACTCGTAACAGAACCCGTGAGGCCATCCCATGGATATTCGCAACAAAGCCAACCGCATTCGGTTGCTCAATTTTTCCACGCCACAAATGCGTGCCTTCCATTTTTCATGGTTTGCTTTTCATCTGTGCTTTTTTGGCTGGTTTGGCATTGCGCCGCTGATGGCGGTGGTTCGTGAAGACCTAGCCCTCACCCAGACTCAGATCGGCAACACCATCATCGCCTCGGTCGCGATTACCGTCATTGTCCGCCTGGTGATCGGTGTACTGTGCGACCGCCTTGGGCCACGCAAGACCTATTCTGGCTTGTTGCTGCTCGGCTCCATTCCAGTAATGGGTATTGGCCTGGCCGACAGCTTTGAAACCTTTCTGCTTGCTCGTTTAGCCATTGGCGCCATCGGGGCGTCATTTGTTATCACCCAGTACCATACCTCCATCATGTTTGCGCCCAACGTTGTGGGTACTGCCAACGCCACCAGTGCAGGCTGGGGCAACCTGGGCGGTGGCACCACCCAGATCGTCATGCCATTGATATTTGCCGGTATGTTGATGCTCGGGGTCAACGAGGCGCTAGGCTGGCGGTTGGCCATGGTAGTGCCGGGCGTTGTACTGTTTTTTACCGGCATTGCCTATTGGCTATTTACCCAGGATGCTCCGGACGGCAACTTTGACGAGCTGCGCGCTCGCGGTGAATTACCGCCTGCCAGTGGCGAAAACGGCGCGCTACAAAGCTTCATCGTCGCGGCAAAGGATATCCGCGTATGGGCCCTGTTTGTCGTGTATGGGATTTGTTTTGGCGTGGAACTGACGATCAATAACATCGCTGCCATCTACTTTTTTGATAATTTTGACCTGACGCTTGCCACTGCTGGTGTAATTGCCGGCCTGTTTGGCTTGATGAATATTTTTGCTCGTACCCTAGGTGGCATCTTTTCTGATTTGTTTGCCAAAAATGGTGGCTTGAAAGGTCGCGTACGCTGGTTATTGGTCGCCCTCATTTGTGAAGGCATCGCCCTGATCGCTTTTTCACAGATGCATGTACTGAGCATGGCGATTGGTATCATGCTGGTGTTCAGTCTGTTTGTGCAGATGGCCGAGGGGGCTACCTATGGCGTGGTGCCCTTTATCAACAAAAAGGCCCTGGGAGCAGTCGCCGGTATTGTAGGTGCGGGTGGCAACGTGGGTGCCGTGTCTGCTGCATTCCTGTTTCGCAGTGAAAGCCTGACCTATCAGCAAGGCCTATTTTACCTGGGGCTCGCCGTCCTTGCCCTGGCCTCATGCGTCTTACTGGTACGTTTCAGCGATGCGCAAGAAGCTGAAGAGGCCGCGGCTTATCATGAAGCGGTAGGCGACGATACTGGGGCGGGTGCCCTATCGTTACGCTAAACGACGCCGATTGCGCACTTCCGAGGAAGTGCGCAATCAATGGCGGTGAGCAAAAAGGAACCGGATCATGTCTTCAGCTCAACAGCTACTGTTAACCGCCAAACGCTGTGATATCGACAACCTGACCCATCTGGCGACAACGTGTGACATTGTGGGCGACATCAGCCACTTCATTCACATGTTGCAGCGTGAGCGGGGCGCGTCGACGATTTTCCTGGTATCCCAGGGCTCGCGTTTTAAAGAACGCCGAGCGACTTATCGCCAACACAGCCAGGACGCCGAAGCGCTCATGCGCCGTCGCCTTGAGGCATTAAGCCAGGAAGCTCGACCTCAGGCCGCCGCGCGTTTACTGCGTCGGATTGCAACGGTATGGGCGGCCCTGGCTGAACTCAGCGCGCTGCGCCACGCCATTGACACCTTTGCCATTACGCCCGACG
>JAIVHM010000105.1 GCA_020201095.1 Halomonas sp.
TGGCTATGTGATGGAATCACTCCCACTCAACATTCGTCACTGGGACTGCCCAAGCTGCGGTACCCACGGCATTGACCGTGATGTGAATGCCGCCCGCAATATTCTACAAGCAGGCACCGCGCTACTGGCCGGTGCCGAGAGTTGATGAAAATACCGAGGGGCACTCGGGAATGAACGCCTGTGGAGTTTGTGTAAGACCGGCAATGCCAAGGCATTGCAGGCAACGGACAACGAAGTAGGAACCAGGAAGGCAACGACCTGGGAATCCGCCACTATAATCTCTGATTTAGTGGTCGGAGCATGTCAAGGAATACCGCGCATGACGGTGCCGTGCAGCTACGCCTCTCTCCGGATGCCTCGCTTGAAATAAATACCCTGCGGCCAGCAGCCAATCTGCGACAGCGGTGTTGATGCGCAGCGCCATCAGGTAGAATTTCCACCTCTGCACGCTATTGCCTAGGAGCTCGTGTGACTGAATCAGGCTGGGTCCTCTATAAACGATTATTAAGCTATGTAAAGCCGCATTGGCGCGCTTTTAGCCTGGCGCTGGTGGGCTTTGTGATTTATGCCGCGTCAAGCACGGCACTGGCGGAAATGATGAAACGCCTGATTGATGGCATCCAAAATCCCGACGCCTCATTCCGGCTCTTTCTTCCGTTATTCGTCATTATCATGTTTTCTGCGCGGGGTATCGGAACCTTTTTGAGTACCTACTTCATGGCGTATGTCGGGCGCTATGTCATCCATACCCTGCGCTGCGATGTCTTTGCCCACATGCTCCATCTGCCGGGCATATTTTTTGATCACCACTCCAGTGGTCATCTGGTGTCTCGGGTTACCTACCATGTGGAACAAGTCGCGGGTGCCGCGACCAAGGCGTTTACTATCCTGCTGCGTGAAGGGTTGTTCGTGATCGGCCTGCTGGGCTATTTGCTGTGGACCAACTGGATGCTGACGCTGCTGTTTTTAGGCGTCACGCCAGTGATCGCAGGGGTGGTGAGCTACACCAGTAAACGCTTTCGCAGACTTTCCAAGCGCATTCAGAACTCTATGGGCGACGTGACCCATGTGGCATCTGAAGCGCTTTCGGGTCATCGGGTAGTCCGTACTCATGGCGCGGAGACGTATGAAGAGCAACGCTTTGAGCGCGTCAGCGAAGAAAATCGCCAACAAAGTATGAAGGAAGCGATGACGCGTGCCATCAGCTCACCGGTCATTTTGATTCTGGTGGCGATTTCGATGGCTATTCTTGTCTGGCTGGCCATGGCACCGGCATTGATGGCCAGTATGACACCGGGTGAGTTTGTCGCCTTTATTACGGCCGCTGCCCTGATGATCAAGCCGGTTCGTCAACTGACGGAAATCAATAGTGAAATACAGAAAGGAATTGCGGCCGCGACCGAACTGTTCGGCTTGCTGGACATGGCCCCCGAAAGCGATAACGGTACGTATCGCGTCGAACGGTTAACGGGTCGCGTCAAGCTTGAAAACGTCAGTTTCCGCTATGCCGACGAGCAACCCTTCGTTCTTCGCGATATCAATCTGGAGGTGGCGCCTGGCGAGATGGTGGCGATCGTGGGACGTTCCGGCAGCGGCAAATCGACCCTGGTGAGCTTGTTGCCGCGCTTTTATCATGCCAGTGAAGGGATTATCACCATCGATGATGTGCCGCTCGACGAGTACGCGCTGCCCCCTCTGCGTCAGCAGATGGCGCTGGTCTCCCAGCAGGTCACGCTGTTCAATGCTTCGATTGCTGATAATATCGCTTACGGCGTGGATAATCCGGACCCTGCGGCGGTAAAGGTGGCCGCTAAAGCCGCTTATGCCGATGAATTTATCGACCAACTTCCCCAGGGCTACGAAACGGTGGTGGGCGAAAACGGGGTGATGCTGTCAGGCGGTCAACGTCAGCGGTTGGCCATTGCGCGGGCAATTTTCAAGGATGCCCCGTTATTGATTCTGGATGAGGCCACCTCCGCTCTGGATACCGAATCAGAGCGCTACATCCAAAAGGCGCTCGAAGATGTCTGCCAAGGTCGCACGACCCTGGTGATTGCCCACCGGTTGTCCACCATTGAGCGCGCCGATCGGATTATCGTCATGGATCATGGGCGCATTATCGAACAGGGCAGCCATCAAACCCTTCTGGAAGCAGGCGGTGCTTACGCGGCGCTGCATCAGTTGCAGTTTCAGGAGCCTCAGTGAAGCTTGCCGACCGATGGCTTGCGGGTGCCTACCAGGGTAGCCGCTGGCTGTGGCCTTTGCGGCCCTTGGGCAGGCTTTATCAATGGGTGATACAGCGCCGGGCGCGCCAGTTTCAGACCGGCGGGCGACGCGCATGGCGCGCTCCGGTACCGGTCATTATTGTGGGTAATATTACCCTGGGCGGTACGGGCAAATCACCGCTGGTGGCATGGCTGGGAAATCGGCTGGCAGCGCAAGGATGGTCGCCGGGCATCGTGTCACGCGGCTACGGCGGGAGTGCCGAACGCTATCCACTGCGGGTGACGCCGATTACGCCGGTAAGCGAGAGCGGCGATGAGCCGCTGATGCTGGCGCAGCAGACGGGGCTTCCGGTCATGGTGGACCCACAGCGTTCCCGGGCGGCACAGGCCCTTGTTCAGGCCGGTTGCAATGTGATTATCAGCGACGATGGCTTGCAGCACCTTGCCCTGGCGCGCGATATTGAATTAGTGGTCATTGATGGCGCGCGTGGGTCGATGTGGAAGCCGTGCTTCCACCTGATTTTGAGCATTGGCTGACAGACAAACTGTCAGCGCTTACCTGAAACAGGAGAAACGCTCATGGATAAGGAACTGCTGGCAATGTTGGTCTGCCCGCTGTGTCAAGGCAAGTTGAAATACGATCGCGAGGCCCAAGAGCTACATTGTGTATACGATGGCCTCGCCTATCCGATTGAAGACGGCATCCCGGTGATGCTGCCAGAAGCGGCTCGTCCGCTGGATATCGATGAAAAATTGCCTCCGTCACCAGGCCGCACAGGAGAAGGGTAAATGGCGTTGTCGTTTACCGTGGTGATTCCCGCCCGCTATGGGTCAAGCCGTTTACCGGGCAAGCCGCTGCTGGATATTGCGGGAGAGCCGATGATTGCCCATGTCTGGCGACGCGCCTGCCAGAGCCGCGCCAGTCGTGTGGTGGTGGCCACCGACGATGTGCGTATTCAGACCGCCATGCAGCCTTATGGCGCTGAGGTCGTCATGACACGCGAGGACCATGCCTCTGGAACCGACCGGCTGGCCGAGGTTGCCGACCGGTTGGCGCTTGACGAGTCGGCGCTGGTGGTCAATGTCCAGGGCGACGAGCCTTTGATTCCGCCTGCGCTGATCAATCAGGTAGCCGAGCGCTTGGCGGACGATGATCAGGCCTCCATTGCGACGCTAGCGGAACCGATTGCGGATATCGATTCGCTGTTTAACCCCAATGTCGTCAAGGTAGTGCGTTCGTTTCAGGGGCGGGCGCTGTATTTTTCGCGGGCGCCGATTCCCTGGGATCGTGAACATTTTTCAGCCCCCCCGGCGGCGCTCGACACCGATGCGTGGCTGCGCCATATTGGCCTTTATGCCTATCGGGTCAGCTTTCTGCATGCCTACTGCGACTGGCCAGCTTCCAGCCTTGAACAGCTCGAGCAGCTCGAACAGCTGCGCGCACTGCAGTATGGCCATACCATCCAGGTCGCACTGGCCAGTGAAGTAAACCCGGCTGGCGTCGATACCGCTGAGGATTTAGCTCGCGTACGTGCCTTATTGGCGCCCAAGAAGCAGAAGGAGTGAACCGTGAAAGTGCTGTTTGTTTGCCTGGGTAATATCTGCCGGTCGCCAACGGCTGAAGGGGTTTTCCGTCGTGAACTGGCGCGCGCCGGTTGGCAGGATCGCGTGATGGTTGACTCCTGTGGCGTAGGGCGTTGGCACGTGGGTAATGCGCCTGACCCACGCGCTCAGGCAGCGGCTCAACAACGGAGTATCGATATCAGCGAGTTAAGGGCTCGCCAGCTCAAGCCCCAGGATTTTGTCGACTTCGACTATGTACTGGGAATGGACAGCGAGAACCTGGCCGCCATGCAGGCCATGAAACCCGACCACGCCGACGCACATGTGGGGCTTTTTCTAGACTTTGCCGACACGGCGGAGAGCGAAGTGCCGGATCCTTACTACGGCGGTGACCAGGGCTTTGAGCATGTACTCAATCTGTTGGAAGCAGCAGCCAAGGGCCTTGTAGAGCATCTTCAGCGTGGCCGGTGAGATGTTGGTTCAGCGAGAAGTCGACCTGAGTGGCGCCAACACGCTACGCCTGCCGTGTGTGGCTGAACGGTACGCGGCGCCTCGCACCCTGGCGCAATTACAACAGGTGCTTGCCCAGGCCAGCCGAGAAGGCTGGTCGGTAACCGTGCTGGGCGGCGGCAGTAATGTCCTGTTGCCCGCACGGCTCAGCGGCATCGTGATTCGACCCTTACTTAAACAGTGGTGGCTTGAAGCGCGGGCCAATCAACTGCTTGCTCATGTGGGCGCGGGCGTGAATTGGCACCGATTGGTCATGTCGCTGGCAGCATCCGGGTTATGGGGCACCGAAAATCTTGCCCTGATTCCCGGTGATTGTGGCGCAGCCCCGGTGCAAAATATTGGTGCTTACGGCGTTGAACTAGCCGATAGGCTTGACGCGGTGCAGGTGCTTGATCGGGCGACCGGCGAGGTGCGCTGGTTGAGCCGCGATGCCTGCCAGTTTGGCTATCGCGACAGTATCTTCAAAGGCGCACTGGCGGAAACAGTCATCATTACTCGGCTGGTGCTAAGACTGTCCCGTGACCCTTTGACAACGCTTGGCTATGGGGACTTGGCAAAAAGGGTGTCCTCTTCGCCCACGCCATTGGCGGTGGCTAACGCGGTATGCGCTATCCGTGGTGAGAAACTACCGGATCCTCAGGAACTGGCCAATGCGGGCAGCTTTTTTAAAAATCCGTTTGTCACTGATCAGCTGGCCGCGACGCTGCTCAAGCGCTATCCCGATATGCCGTGTTTTCCCCAGGGTAACGGACAGACAAAACTGGCTGCGGGTTGGTTAATCGACCAGTGTGGTTTAAAAGGATTTCGTCAGGGGGCTTTTGCGGTTCACGACCGTCAAGCGCTGGTATTGGTTCATTTTGGCGGCGGGAACCGCCAAGGCCTGTTGGCGTTGGCTAATACGGTAGCTGAGCGG
>JAIVHM010000106.1 GCA_020201095.1 Halomonas sp.
GCGCAGCGAAGCCGAGATACGCAAGGGGCTTTGCGATATCTGGGAGGCGATGAAAGCCTGTGTGAACAAAGGGCTCGAGGCCGAAGGCGTGTTGCCCGGCGGGCTGAATGTTCGTCGGCGCGCGCGCTTGCTGCATCAAAGGCTGCAGGCGGTGGATGAAAATCCGTCCGTGATTACCACGACGATGTCGGCAATGGATTGGGTCAACCTCTATGCGCTGGCGGTCAATGAAGAGAATGCCGCAGGTGGCCGCATGGTGACGGCGCCGACCAATGGCGCCGCGGGCATCATCCCCGCCGTATTGCACTACTACATGCACTTTCGTGAAGGCGCCAGCGAACGAGACGTCGTCGACTTCCTGCTGGCGGCAGGCGCCGTAGGCATTCTATGCAAGAAAAACGCTTCCATATCGGGTGCCGAAGTGGGCTGCCAAGGTGAGGTCGGCTCCGCGTGCGCGATGGCCGCTGCCGGCCTTGCGGAGCTGATGGGCGGCAGTGTCGCGCAGGTTGAAAACGCCGCTGAAATAGGCCTGGAGCATAACCTGGGGCTGACCTGTGACCCTGTGGGCGGTTTGGTCCAGGTGCCCTGCATCGAGCGCAACGCCATCGCGTCCATAAAAGCCATCAACGCCGCACAGATGGCGCTCCGGGGTGATGGTGAGCACTTCATTTCGCTGGATAAAGTGATTCGTACCATGCGCGATACGGGCGCTGATATGCAGGATAAATACAAGGAAACCTCAAAAGGCGGGTTGGCGGTTAATACGATCGAGTGTTGAGTGAAGCGATTAATCGCAACCTAGCGTTGATGCTATACAACAGGCACGCGTTGCGTGCCGGTCATCGCCCCATAAACTCTTAACATTTTAAGCCCAAGGCGGCGTTAGCAGGGGCAGATAGCGTTCCAGCAGCTGGGCAGCATGCAGCACCTTAAGGTCTTGGTATTTGCCTGCTACTAGGTGCAGGCCCACCGGCAGCCCCTGATTATCCAACCCGCAGGGCAGTGCAGGCCCACCGGCAGCCCCTGATTATCCAACCCGCAGGGCAGTGATGCGGAGGGCTGTTGGGTGAGATTGAAGGGGTAACTAAACCGCGTCCAGTCCATCCAGTCTTTATAGCGCCCGCCTGGCGGCACATTATGGCCCGCGGCAAAGGGCGCAATGGGCATTGTCGGCGTAACCAGCAAGTCATAGCACTCATGAAACGCCGCCATCTGCGCCGTTAATTCGCTGCGCTCACGCCGGGCGGCGAGGTAGGCGGAAAGCGATACATCCTGCCCGCGCCGTGCGATATCCAGAAACCCTGGGTCGAGCGCCGCCTGCTGCTGTTCGTCGAGTTTTTCGAGCGCTTGGGTGGCGCCCGCAAACCAGAGGGTATTAAACGTCTTAAGCGGATCACTAAAGCCAGGGTCAATTCGGTCTACCGTCGCGCCCAATGCTTCTAAATGGGCAACGGCCTCCTCAACTCGCTGAGCAATATCCGGGGCTACGTCTATATAGCCGAGGTCAGCGCTAAAGGCGATGCGCCAGCCGCGTAGATCAGCAGGGGGCGGGCTAAGCCAGTCTGGTCCGAGTGGGTTGCCGGCGTAGCCATCCCGCGCATCGGGCTGCGCCATCACGCTAAGCATTAGCGCACTGTCGGCGACTGTACGGGTCATTGGGCCCAAGTGGGAGAGCGTACTCATGGCGCTGGCGGGCCACTGGGGCACCCAGCCAAAGGTGGGTTTAATGCCAAAGGTGCCGGTAAAACTGCACGGTATGCGGATGGAACCGCCCGCATCGCTGCCCTGGTGAAGCAATCCAAGGTTGAGCGCCGCGGCAGCACCAGCGCCCCCTGAAGATCCCCCCGGTGTGAACTCAGTGTTCCAGGGGTTGCGGGTAATGCCGTGCAGTGGGTTATCGGTAACGCCTTTCCAACCAAACTCCGGCGAGGTGGTCTTGCCGATTACGATGGCTCCGGCGTTGCGTAGGTGGCGACTGATCGGGGCGTCTACCTCCCAAGGGCCCTCTGCCGAGGTGGTGGTCGACCCAAGGCGTGTGGGCAATCCTTTGGTTAAGGTCAGGTCCTTAATGGTAATGGGAATGCCATCCAGTGGGCCGCAGGGCGCGCCTGCTTGCCAGCGCCGAGCCGATTCTAAGGCGAGGCGCCGAGCCTCCACATCGTTAACGCAGGTAAACGCATTGACCTTGGGGTTATCCCGTTCAATCCGCGCCAAGCAGTCTTCGACCAGGGTTTTGGGTGAGAGCGATCCCTCGCCGAAGCGGGCCAATGCTTCGGCGGCGGTTAAAGTTTCAAAGGAGTCGGCCATGATTATTCACCATTCTCAACACCGGACGTGCTCAGGCGTCGCGCTTTCGATCTCGTTGTGGCTAATACCGTCTTTGCAGGGAATGAAAATCATCGCGGCGGGGGCCACGCGGCCGATAAACATCGCATCGTGGCCTGCACCACTGATGATATCCATATGCGAGAGATTGAGTTTCGCAGCCCCCTGACGCACAGCATCCACGCACTCTTTATTAAAAAATTCGGGAGCAAAGTTCGCGGTGGGCTCCAGTTGGTATTCAAGCCCATGGCGCTGGCAAATTTCTTCAACAGCGGCAGTCACGGCCTGGCCCATTGACTCCAGCGCTTCAGGTTCCCTGTGGCGCATATCCAGGGTCATTTTTACTTGGCCGGGAATCACGTTGCGCGAACCTGGGTGCAGGGTCATACACCCCACCGTGCCACGCCCGTGGGGTTGATGATCAAAGGCGATACGGTTGAGTGCTTGGGTGACTTCTGCCGCACCCATCAGAGCGTCTCGGCGCAGGTTCATCGGCGTAGGGCCTGCATGGGCTTCAAGCCCGGTTAGGGTAAGGTCAAACCACTTCTGGCCAAGCCCACCGATGACCACGCCAATGGTGGTGTTGGTGTCTTCCAGAATAGGTCCCTGCTCAATATGTGGTTCAAAGAAGGCTTTTATTTCGTTTGGCGAGACCTCATCGCTGCCGCGATAGTGAATGGCGTCCAGAGCATCACTTACTGTAACGCCATCGACGTCGGTGCGCGCTAGCATAGTGTCAAATTCCAGCACGCCACTAAATACGCCAGAACCCATCATGCAAGGAGGGAAGCGGCAGCCCTCTTCGTTGGTCCAGGCGACAATTTCAACGGGGGATTTTGTCGTAATGTTGTGCTGGTTTAGGGTGCGAATCACTTCTAAGCCGGAGAGCACGCCGAAACAGCCGTCATACTTGCCGCCGGTGGGCTGACTATCCAGGTGGCTGCCCGCCATAACCGTTTTGGCGTTAGGGTCGCTGCCTTCCCGGCGGGCAAAGATATTCCCGATATTATCTATCCGAATAGTGCAGCCCTCTGCACGGCACCACTGAATAAACAGGTCGCGTCCCTGGCATTCCAAGTCGGTAAGCGCTTGACGGTTCACTCCGCCTTTGGGAGTGGCGCCCAGTTTGGCCATCTCCATCAGCGACTCCCATAGGCGGTCGCTGTCGGTTCGTAGGTCGGTGATATCATTGGTTGGCGTAACGAAGGTGTTCATTTTACTCTCCTAGCAAGATTAGAAGGATGCATTTTCCGTCAGTAAGTCGTGTAGCTTGGAACGGTGACTCTGAAGGTTGGGAGATTCGTTGCTGATCAGCATCTGTTTAGTCATTTCAGCTTCCAATGCACTCATGTGGCTTTCTGCATCCGCCATGTGGTCGGCCATGATCTGGCGCACATGCTGGGAATCTTCAGCTCGGTAGGCCGCGACCAACTGGCGGTGGTAATCATGGTTTGCGCGGTCGAATTGTCTACGTTCGGGCACGTAGGCTTTTTTGATGATCACTAAATCGCGCAGCATGTCGTTTAAAAATTGGCACATAAACGCCAGTAAGGGGTTAGGGCAGGCGCGGGCCAGCAACTGATGAAACCCCAGTTCTAAAAAGCGCTGGCGTCGGTGATCCTCTTCTCCACCGCAACACGAACAAGCCGATATATTGGCTTCCAACTGCTGGAAGTCGTTCTCGGTGAGCTTCCCCACCACTGATGCTGCCAACTCGACTTCCAACAGTTTGCGCAGTTGATATACCTGCTTGCCATCCAACTGCTGAAAATGCAGGAAGTTACGCAGCATGCGGCTGGCAGGTTCCATGCCCGGCTGGTTGATCACCGCGCCCCCCTTAGGCCCGGTTTTTAAGGTTATAAGCCCCTCAACCTCTAGAATCTTCAGCGCCTCACGTACGGTGCCTTTTGCACTGCCATAAAGCTCCATTAGGGCTTTTTCATTCGGCAGGCGGTCACCTTGTCCTAATGACTCGGCGGCAATCCAACGCTTGATATCATCGCTGATCAACTCGGCCAGTTTGGGGCGATGCCTAGAGGTTTGGATAGGGGCTTTGACCATTAACACAATCCTTATTTGTCGTTAGCGATTTGAGGCTGTGACCTGAGTGTAGCCAGGTAAGCGCTCGGGGTGGTACTCGGCATCATAGTCATATCGAGCCTGCTCGAAACGCTTAACCACCTCATGGTCACGACGTGAAAGAACAAAGCTTAAGCCGACAAATAGCGCTGCATTAAGCAACAGCCCCCATACACCTGCATGGAAGCCAAAAGGCGCGCTAATTGGGCCAAACGTCATCAACAGCACACAGCCTACGCCGCCCCACAAACCCGCAAGTGCTGCGGTAGGATGGGCTTTTTTCCAAGTGGTTGCGCCGATAGTGGGTATGATTAATTGAGCGGTGCCTGCCAATGCAGCTATGCCAATTGTTACCAGAACACCGGGCACGATGAGCGCCATGATGTAAGCTGCGAGGGAAAAGCCAACCAGTGATAAGCGACCAATAAAAACAATACGTGCTTGGCTTGCTTCACGGTTCACGTAGCGCTTGTAGATATCCATCGTCACCACGGTGGAAACCGCGTGAATCTGTGAATTGGCCGTCGACATTGCGGCTGAAGCACCAGCCGCCATAATTAGCGAAGCAAGTAGATAAGGTGCATACTCCATTAGCATAATGGGCAGGATTTGGTCGGGGTTGTCGACATCGGGCTCAAGCAATACGCCAGAGTAACCAGATAGTACCGACCCCACGTAAGCGAAGGCCGCTAAACCAAGCAGAAAAGGCATCAAGTTAAACAGCTTGCCGCTTTTCACCGAATACATGCGTAACCAAATCTGTGGCCCCATAAAGGCACCGATGGCGGTCACGACAAACAGCGAGAACCACATGGGGTAGCCCATAGTGCCGTTAGGCCCAGGCATGGTGAGGTGCTCAGGTGAAGACTGCTGTAGTTGACTAAACAGCGCTGCTGGCCCACCT
>JAIVHM010000107.1 GCA_020201095.1 Halomonas sp.
AAACAGTGCTGCGCGCGTGTCGAATTCCCCACTGAAATCCCCGAGCAGATGATGTGGATGCTTTCACTACGCGAGTGGAAGGGCGCGACCCTGAAAGCGGCGCTGGAGAGTCAGCGTGCGCTACCTCAGGCACTGCTCGAAGCCGGTTTGATTGCCGCAGAAAGTGGCCAAAGCGGCCGCGCCATGCAGATTCTTGAATCGCTGTTCGATGGAAGCGACTGGTCGCGGCTACCTGAGCAGGCCGAGCCCGCGTTTGAAATTCTGCTGGATATTTACCAGGAGCGCGGTTTTACCCGCAAACGCGCTGACCTGCTCGATGAAGTGTTAGAGCGCGGGCCGCTGTTCCTGCGCGGGGTGGCACTTGAGCGGCTATGCCTGACGCACTTGGATAACGATGACCTGGACAGCGCCCGGGCGGCGTTTGTCAAAGCCCAGCAGGCATTGCCTGACTCGCCAACGCTTGCGTATATCGAAGCCATGCTGCTGCTGCATGAAGGGCACGAGCGCGAAGCCAAGGAGCGCGCCAATTTCTGGTATCGCCGCTTGGTCCGGCAGGGCGACCTTGACGAAGATCAGCTCGATTTTTTGGCGGCACTTGCCGATAACCCCGGCGCTACCCTAGCGGATCAGTTGCTCAGCGCTGAAGAAGATCTGGCAACGCCGTTAATTTCGTTGCAGGCGCTGCTCGCCGCGCTGCCTACTGCGCCGAAGATCGAGATCACCCCCAGCCCTGATACCGGGCATCTGGAGTACCACGCAAGCGCACGCGAAGCGACGCTGTTCGCCGCCTGGCATGAGCAGTTTCAGGTCATGGTTGACGATGACGTGGCGCTTGGTTTCCGTGGCGATCCATGGGGCAACGCAGTGGAGTGGATGTCGGCGTTGTGTGCCCATCCCGAATGGCTGGATGCGCCCCAAGTGGTGCAGGACTTGACGCTGGCCCTCACCAGTCGTTTTGGCAGCCTGCCGTGGATGGCGCCCAGTTTGCTCGCACCGCTGGCCAAACGTCTCTCGCGCTGGCTGACTCAGGCACGCGCTGAGGGGGAAGGTAGCCTGCGCTGGGACGATGCCAATAATGCCATCCTGCTGCGTATTGGCTTGGCTCTGGTGGTGGGTATGGAGCGTGGCGCGCGTCAGCATTCCCGCGAACTGGCCGAAGAACTGTTGGCGATCGACCAGGAAGACAGCCTGGGGCTGAGTGAGCTGGTGCTGGATCAACTGCTGCGCGACGACCGCAATGAAGAGGCGCTGGCGCTCACCGAGCAAGCCAGCGGCGATAGCTCGCTGGAGCTGGGGCTGCTGATGGGCCGCACGCTGGCACTATATCGCCTTGGCCATCACGAAGCCGCCGAGCACTCGCTCAAGGAAGTGGTCACCCATAACCGCCATACGCTGGACATGATTTGCGCTGAAAACCCACGCCCGGTAATGCCCCACCCCGATGGACAAGTTGACCCCGGCTCGCGAGCCGAGGCCTGGCAGTACCGCACGCTGATGCGCGATCAGTGGCGGACAACCCAGGGAGCGTTGGACTGGCTCAATGCCCATCGCCCCGCGAGTCGTTAAGGGTTAGTGGGTGGCCGCGACGGGGGCGGGCACCAGCTGCTTGTCGCGATTGATCCAGATGGCCAGCAGAATGGCGGGCAGGCCCAGCAGGGTGGCCAGCACGAAAAAGCTGGCGTAGCCCTGACCAGTCACCACAAGCCCGCCAAAACCGCTGAGAAACTTGCCGGGTAGCGTCATTAACGAAGAAAACAGCGCGTATTGGGTGGCGGTATAGGCGCGCGAGGTCAGGCTGGACAGAAAAGCGATAAATACCGCGCTGGCCAGTCCATTGGCTAGGTTGTCACCGGTAATCGTGAGTACCAGCATGGGCAGTTGATTACCGATCAGTGCCAGCGCCGCGAACAAAAGGTTGGTGACCATGACAATGCCTGCGCCAAAGATCAAAAGCGGCCCAATGCCGTAGCGCGCCACCAGCAGGCCGCCGAGAATGCCGCCCGCAATGCTCATCACGATGCCAAACACGTTGGTCACGTTGGCGATGGTTTCCAGCGAAAATCCTAAATCGATATAGAGCGGGTTGGCCATCGAGGCCATGGCCAGGTCGCTGATGCGAAATACCCCAATAAAGACCAATACCCACAGTGCTTTGAGCCCATAGCGGCTGAAAAAGTCGGTGAACGGGCAGACGATGGCGCCAATCACCCAAGCGCCTATTCTGCGCAGCATTTTGGGTTGACCACGGCTGGCACGGATAAAGGCACGAACCTTGGGCTCGTGAATTAGCTGCACACTTAACGAGGCCCGCTTGGGTTCCGGGCGCAGCAGTACTGTCAAAACGCCTATGCCTACCAGGGCTGCCATGGTCAGGTACGCCACCTGCCAGGACACTGCCGAAGCGATATACAGTGCCAATGCCCCGGCGGCAATTAAGCCGCCGCGATAGCCGATGATATACGTAGAGGCCATGGCGGCTTGCACATCGTCGTCCGCGGATTCGATGCGGAAAGCATCAATGGCGATATCCTGGGTGGCCGACCCAAAGGCTACCAGCAGCGCAAAGGCGGCGACCCATCCCAGATTCCCTAATGGGTTCAACCCGGCCAGACCAACCAGCCCTGCGGCAATCATCGCCTGGGCGAGCAGCATCCAGCCGCGCCGCTGGCCGAAGTGGCGGGTCAAGACTGGCAGTGCCAGGCGGTCGACCACCGGGGCCCAGAAGAACTTGATTGAATAAAGCATGCCTACCCAGGCGAAAAAACCAATCGCTGCGACTTCAACGCCGTCGCTGCGCAGCCAGGCGGAAAGCGTCGAGAACACCAGCAAGAAGGGCAGTCCGGCGGAAAACCCCAAAAACAGCATGGTAATCACCGGGGCGCGCAGGTAGATTGCCAGGGCAGCGCGCCAACTGCGCTGGGGAGTAGGGATGGGCATGAAATGCAGCTCCTGGGTAAGACGGTGAAAGCGGCCTAATGATAAGCTAAGCCCACGCTTGGACACACGGCCAACAGC
>JAIVHM010000018.1 GCA_020201095.1 Halomonas sp.
GTGCATTATCACTCTGGTGACCAGTGGTGAGGCGATGCTGCTTGCACGCAGCCCGCGGTTTCCGCCTGGCCGCTACTCAACCCTGGCGGGGTTTATCGAGCCAGGAGAGTCCGCTGAAGAAGCCGTGCATCGGGAGATCTTTGAGGAAGTGGGTGTCCACGTTAACCAGTTACGCTACTACCAGAGCCAGGCGTGGCCGTTTCCTCATTCGTTGATGCTGGGTTTTTTCGCTGAGGCGACCACGCGGCGTATCCGTGTTGACGGGGTGGAAATCAGCGATGCAGCGTGGTTTTCACCCCGCCAACTGCCCACATTACCGCCAGCCTATTCGATTTCTCGCGAGCTGATAGAAACGCATTTAAAACATTGGCGTTAAATGGGGGTCAGAGTCGTCAATTTATTCGCCGGGAAAAAGGCTGGTCAGTTTGGTAGCCAGCATCACGTTACCCGTTGCCTTGAGTTTACCGGTCATGAATGCCGTCATACCATTAATGCCGCCGTTCATGATGCCTTTCAGCGTATCCGTACTCATGCTCAAGCTAACCGACGGGTCGTCGTGCTCGCCCTCTTGAATATCGAGCTTGCCATCCTGAATATCCAGATAATGATTGCCCGCATCAGAAAAATGAAACTGGAAAATCTCATGCATTCCTTTAGCAGCCTGCGGGTCAAAGCGGGCTTGCAACTTTTCGAGAGTGTTGGTTGACATAGTAGCGTCCGTTAAAAGCGAGGAGGAATGGAGTAGCGTGCAATATGTCGCGACATCGTATCAATAGCCGCTATGGGGCAAGAGAATATTTCAAACATATGTTTCATATCAAGCGCCATCGCTACACAGCGGTCAACGGTGGCAGTTTGATATAAATCAATCAAGGAGACGCACGTGAACGAATGGGTCGTAGAAATAGGTACGTTTATCGTACAAGCCTTTATTGTCGTTGCTGTTATCGGTATAGGTGTCTTGCTTATCGCACGTGCCAAAGCCGAGGGTGAGCGCGACTTAACGCTGCACGTAGAACCCCTGCACGAGCGACGCCAAAGCCGTGCGCGCCGCCTGCGGCTTGCGGCGACGCCCGCCGGTATTCGCAAAAAGCTACTCAAGCGCTTTCGCCGTGAGGATAAGCATCGCCGCAAAGAAAAGGGCGAAACTGAGACGCCCAATGTGTGGGTGCTCACCTTCAAGGGCGATATGAAAGCCTCGGCCACCGAGCATTTTGCCCAGGAAATTTCAGCGCTTATAGAGGTTGCCAAGTCTGATGATGAAGTAGTGATTTGTCTTGAGTCGCCCGGTGGTTTGGTTCACGCCTATGGCCTGGCCGCGGCCCAACTAGATCGGCTGAGAGAAGCAGGGCTTACAACCACCGTCTGTGTCGACAAAGTAGCGGCAAGTGGTGGCTACCTGATGGCATGTACAGCGCATCACATTAAAGCAGCGCCTTTTGCCGTGGTGGGCTCCATTGGCGTGGTCGCCCAGATTCCCAACATTCACCGCTTGCTCAAGCGTCACGATGTCGACGTTGAGCTGTTAACCGCTGGCAAGTACAAGCGTACGTTGACTCTGTTGGGCGAAAACACCGACGAAGGCCGTGAAAAATTCCTCGAAGACCTTGAGAATACCCACCAACTATTTAAACGCTACGTCGGTGAACGCCGCCCCGATATGGATATTGATGCTTTGGCGACGGGCGAAATCTGGTACGGCAGTGAAGCACTGGATCGTAAATTGGTCGATAGTGTCGGCACTAGCGAGGCATATTTAATGGAACGTATCGCACAAGCCCATGTTTACCGGGTGAAGCTTGAGCCCCCCAAGACAGTCGGGCGCAAGTTCGGACTAGCGATTGCCAGCGGCGTGGAAAACGCCGTACTCAAAGGACTAAGCATGCTGGAAGCCACTGGCTGGCACCGTCGCTAAGTCCATCAAGTTGCTGCATATCAAGCGGCAAAATGATCTGCCAGGGTCGTGATAATGGCCTTGGCGCTGTCACTACTAAGCGAATAATAAATCGTTTGTGATTCCCGCCGCGTATTCACCAGTTGGTCCCGCCGCAAAATCGCCAAATGCTGTGAAAGTGCCGATTGGCTAAGCGCCAGCTGTTGGTTGATCTGCGTGACCGAGAGTTCCTTTCTCGCGAGCAAACACAAAATTTGCAGTCGTTTTTCATTGGCCAATGCTTTCAATAGGTTAGTTCCCTCCTCAATAGCGTGACCGTTATGATTAAGCAGGCGTGCAGCACTCTTGGAAGCCGACATGGGGATCTCCTGATTTACCTTTTAAAAGGTAGCGTTGTTATAAATTGTTGAAGGCGTTGCCGCGTTGTAGGGTCTAATTATTTAATGATCAGTAATTTAGCGTGTTTTGTCCAAGTGATGGTTTAACGGTTTATCAATGGTAATCAACGCACTTTGTCGACAATGAAGCCTATTCCGCGAATTGACTATCGTCTTGTAGCCCATAGTCTTAGAGAAATGCATTGATTATGTGCATACAGTGTCAACAATCTTTAAAGTCATTTCCAAACATAACAATCATAGGTGTCCCCATGCGCCGCTACCCGCAGATTTACCAGCAATCCATCGAGCAGCCAGAGCAGTTCTGGGCTGAACAAGCCAAACGGATTCCCTGGATGACGTCGCCCACGACGATATTGTCTTACGATGAGCAGCAGCACGCGCGCTGGTTTGCCGACGGCGAAATGAACCTTTGCCATGCGGCATTGGATTACCATGTTGAGCAGGGCCGAGGTGAGGAGGCTGCCATTTTCTGGGACTCACCGGTGACCCAAACCCAACAAACCATTACTTACCGCGAGCTACTGGAGCGGGTAGCGGCGTTTGCGGGTGGGCTACAACAGTTAGGCGTTGAAAAGGGCGATCGGGTGGTTATCTACATGCCGATGATTCCGGAAGCGGTGGTCGCCATGTACGCCTGCGCTCGGCTGGGCGCGATTCATTCCGTTGTATTCGGCGGTTTCGCTCCTCATGAACTGGCCGCGCGCATTGAAGACGCTGCGCCGAAAGTGGTCGTCGCGGCCTCTTGTGGTATCGAAGGAGGTAAGGTAGTGGCTTACAAGCCGATCATCGACCAGGCTCTGGCGTTAAGCCCGCACAAGCCTGATGCCTGCATTATTAAAGTCCGCGAACAGTGCGATGTCGCGTTCAAAGAGCGGGAATACGATTGGGAAGCGCTGGTGAGCCAGGCGACTCCGGCCAATTGCGTGCCGGTAAAGGGCACCGACCCGCTCTATATTCTGTATACGTCAGGCACTACCGGGAAGCCCAAAGGTATTGTGCGCGACACTGCAGGCTATGCCGTGGCGCTTGCTTACTCAATGGAAGCAATCTACGCCCTGGCGCCGGGCGATGTGTTCTTTACCGCTTCAGACGTTGGCTGGGTTGTCGGCCATTCTTATATCGTCTACGGCCCCCTGTTACGCGGCTGCACCACGGTTCTTTACGAGGGCAAGCCGGTCAAGACGCCCGATGCGGGGAGTTTTTGGCGTCTCATCGAAAAATACAACGTCACTAGTTTCTTCAGTGCGCCGACAGCCTTTCGTGCGATTAAAAAAGAAGACCCGGATGCACAGTGGCTTGCAAAGTACGACATCAGCTGTCTCAAGCATCTTTACGTTGCCGGTGAGCGGCTCGACCCGCCGACCTATCATTGGCTTGACGACCTGCTCGACGTGCCAGTCATCGACCACTGGTGGCAAACCGAAACCGGCTGGCCCATCGCCGCCAACCTGCCGGGTATCGAGCCCATGCCCACCAAGGCCGGGTCGGCGACCGTGCCGGTGCCTGGCTTTAATGTGCAGGTGCTGAACCGTGATGGCGAGCATGCCGCTCCCATGGAACAGGGCAGTGTGGTTATCAAGCAGCCGATGCCGCCAGGCTGTTTAACCGGCGTTTGGGGGGATTCCAAGCGCTTTCACTCTGCCTATATGGCCGCTTTTCCAGGCTATTACTTGACTGGAGATGGCGGCTTTTTTGATGAGCAGGGCTATTTGTTTATCATGGGGCGCACCGACGATGTGATTAACGTGGCAGGCCACCGGCTTTCTACCGGCGAGATGGAAGAAGTGGTGGGCGGCCATCCGTCGGTCGCCGAATGCGCAGTCATTGGTATCCATGATGATCTTAAAGGCCAGTTACCCGTTGGCCTGGTGATTCCCAAAGATGGTTACACAGAAGGTGAAGAAGCCCTTGAGGCGGCCTTGATCGCACGTGTCCGAGAGCAAATTGGCCCCGTGGCCTGCTTCAAGCAAGTTATCGTTGTCGACCGACTGCCTAAAACACGCTCGGGTAAAATCTTGCGAAAGCTGCTGCGCAATTTGGCCGACGGCCAGGAAGTGGGCATTCCCTCCACGATTGATGACCCCACCAGCGTGGACGATGTACATCGCGCTATGTGCGACCATGAAGTTGGCCGCGCCAGCAAGGCGCCTCCTCTTTTCTAACTTGCTTTCGGCTGGTCACTTTTATTGCGGTCGAGAAGGCGTATAATGCGCCTCTCGTCGCACTGGGTGCGCAATGCTTGAGGGTTCCCTAACCCCTCTTTATCACAAAAAGGCCAGCCGCATGTTTGTTTTAAACGATGCTCAGCATCGCCGATGTCTCGCTGTCATGGTGGCGTTTCACATTGGTATTATCGCCGCCAGTAACTACCTTGTTCAGCTTCCGTTTACCCTGTTTGGCTTCCACACGACCTGGGGCGCCTTCAGTTTTCCGTTTATATTCCTGGCCACTGACTTGACCGTCAGGCTCTTCGGCAAGGGGCCAGCGCGCACGATTGTGCTCCGGGTCATGCTGCCTGCGCTGGTTGTCTCGTATGTGGTCTCGGTGGTTTTTCCGCAGGGCAACTTTGCCGGCCTAGGCGCATTGAGCGAAGGCAATATGTTTGTCGCCCGCATCGCGCTGGCAAGCTTTTTGGCTTACGTTATTGGTCAGCTATTGGACGTGCAGGTGTTTGATCGTTTGCGGCAGTGGGTATGGTGGGTCGCGCCGGTGTTTTCTACCGTGCTTGGCAACCTGGCCGATACCTTTGCGTTTTTCTCGGTCGCCTTTTACCAGAGCCCGGACCCTTTCATGGCCACTCATTGGGTAGAAATTGCCGCCGTCGATTACGCCATTAAGCTCGCCATCAGCCTGCTGTTTTTCCTGCCGCTGTATGGCTTGTTGCTATCCTGGTTGACGCGGCGACTGGTGGTTTGGACTGATCAGCCTGACGTTGCGCCGCGCACTGCCTAATTCTCCATCAAGTGACGAGGAGCTCCGATGAGTGATGCCCTGCCGATAGATTTACACTACCTGGACCAGCCGTCAGAAGAGCACGCCGATGCGACCCCGATGGTGGTGATCCACGGCCTTCTCGGCAGCGCCGACAATTGGCGCTCGCACCTCAAAGTATGGCAAAGCTCGCGGCGCGTAATTGCGGTTGATTTACGCAACCATGGCCGCTCCCCGCATGTCGAGGGAATGGGCTACGCA
Organism: Halomonas sp.; assembly: GCA_020201095.1. GTDB lineage: Bacteria > Pseudomonadota > Gammaproteobacteria > Pseudomonadales > Halomonadaceae > Vreelandella. Next base: position 5,488 of record JAIVHM010000018.1, read on the forward strand.
CAAATGAGCGATGATGTCGTCGCTTTGCTCGATAAGCTCGAAGTATCAAAGGTTCATCTGGTCGGGCATTCGATGGGCGGCAAAGTGGCCATCAGTCTGGCCCGTGAATACCCGGATCGCGTTGCCTCGCTGGTGGTGGCGGACATTGCGCCAGTGGCTTACCAGCACGGCCATGACGATGTCTTTGCCGCGCTTGAGCGGGTAAGGGAAGGGCAGCCCGCCAATCGCCGCGAAGCGGATGCGCTACTGGCAGAGCACGTCGATTCCCGGCCGACCCGGCTGTTTCTCGCCACTAATCTAGTGCGGGGCGAGCAGGGCGGGCTAAAACTGCGTGTTGGGCTTGATTACATTCGCAAGGATTACGACGCAATCATCGGCGTGCCGTCGGGGAAGACTGCTTACAACGGGCCAACGCTAGTACTTCGCGGCGATGAGTCGCCTTACGTGAGCGACGCCATGCTACCAGCGCTGCGTGCGATACTTCCCACCGCACGGGTCGTAACGCTCAAACAAGCCGGGCACTGGTTGCATGCCGACCAGCCTGCGGCCTTTCAGCAATCGGTTGACGCGTTTTTGGCGGCGCAAACTTCCTGAGCCTGTCTCATAGAGACTTGATAGATAAGCCATACTCATCAGGTTGATGCAAGAAACGCTGCAGGATGCGATAGCTGTCGATATCGAAGCTGGCTGACGCGGTATCCAGCTTTTTGGCGGCGGCTAAGGTCGCGGCACTTCCCAGGTAGCACCACTGATTTACCACGTGCCAGGCCACTGCCTTGTGCTCCGGGGGTGATTCCTTGATGGCAATTCGCCCCGGCCACGGCCAGGTGTTGACCTGTAGTGGCTGCAGTGCTGCCTGCGCGCGTTGTGTGTGATCGCTGATCGTTTCGTTACCGCAACAGGCGCCGCGGCATTTACCTACCTGGCTGCTAAAACAGCGGCCTTTACCCGCTTCCAGCCCCAGCACCCGTGGGCAAAGCTGATGCGTTTCGGCAAGCGTTCGCAAGGCTTCCTTGGCACCCGGGGCATTACGATAAAGGCCGAAGAAAGCCCCCGTCGTCGGCTGGTTAAGCGCCGAGCCGCTGAGCAGTTGTGGTTGTGTCGCCCCCTCGGGCCAATGCCAAGTGGTCAGGTTACGCTGCTTACGTAATTGACGGTTCATGATCGGTAGCAGTGACTTGACCAGTTGGGCTTCGCGTAGCTGGGCGCCGAGATCGCCGGCTGTTTCTTCCCACTCTATATGCTGAATCTGCTCGACCATGCGCATCGTTTTGGTGTCATGGCGAGCCCGCTGAAAATGGTTGCGCACGCGCTCGCGCAGCCTAATGCTTTTGCCCACGTAAAGCGGCAGCCGGTTATGACCGTAGAAAAGATACACCCCAGGCCCAAGGGGTAGCTCGCCGAGCATGTCTTTGGAGACCCGGTTTTCTCGTTGACGACGTGGTGTTTCATCCAATTGCGTTTACCGTTTTTTGTGACTAACAGCCCTCTGCTATAAGGCATGGGGGTCGATGGCGAGGCGTGAAACTGGCAGAGATTCTTCACTGAGGCCTTGCTGTAAAAGGAATTGCTCGAAGGCCAGATAGCGGCGGTGATCCACCGCGCCAGGTGACAATGCGATACGTCTGAGCAGGTCCTGCCAGTTTGCTTCATTAATGGGATTATCAAGTACCGGTTCAACACTGATCAGTAGTTCCCAGGCGGCATCGGGGTTTTCCAGCATCCAGAAATGTGCATCTTCTAAGGCCCTGACGATGTGAGACCAGGTTTTGGCTTGACGGGCGGCACTGTCGCGGTTGGCCAACAGCACTAAGCCGTCGTAACGGGGAATGTCCAATGCACTGTGGCGTATGACTTGCGTGTTGATGCCTTCACTCGCCAGCTGGTCAGGCAATGTATGAAAGGGCGCATCAACAACCGCATCGACCTGTTCCTCGACGAAAGCACGCCGAGCGTCAAAATGCAGATTAACCGGAGGCGCAAGGTTACCCGACTGGGTGAGTGCCTTGGGAACCAGATAGGGGATGAACACATCAAGGCCTTCACGGCTCGAATAGCCGTAGCGCATCCTGGCGAGCTTATCCTTGATGGGGTCCTCAAGCTCACCTGCGACGACCACCGCGGTCAGCGGTGTTTCGACCAGCGTGGCGATACGCACCAGAGGTGCACCATCATGCGCATAGAGATGTAGCAAAGGCTGACGACTCAGAGCAAAGTCGACCTCATCAGCCGCTAATAGTTTTAGTGCAACGCTTGGGTCTGCCGGCGTTTGAAGCTCAACCTCGATGCCTTGGGCGGTAAACAAGCCGCGTTGCTGAGCCACAATGAGTCCTGCGTGTTTCGGACTCAAAAACCAGTCCAGCATAATGCTGACCTGCACAAGAGGCGGTGGCTCAAGGGGCGGTGATGGCGTGTCGGCGTTGTTGGGTGCCTCTTGTTGGGGCTCTGCCTGCTCAGCATCAGTTGCCCACCAGGCAGGGGGCACGATAACGCTACTATTCAGTTCACGCTGGTCGTTCGTCGTCGGGTTCTGAGTGTCCGACTCATTTGCGTATGTCATTGAACTTACGAATAATAAAACGAGACTTATAAACAGTAACAGGTACCAAGTGCGACACAAACGGGTCAGCATCATAAATCACTCCCAGCAACAGAAAGCAAAGTGTATCTGGCACGCTAAGCATCTGACCAGCCTTCAATTACGCCTTGTCAGTCCATGAGGCGCAGTAAATTCAACGCTGGCATGCGATAATCAGCGTGCTTTGAGAAGAGACGGAGAGTCATGGACGCAATCTACACATTTTTCTTGGTCGGCGGTTCCTTGATGGCGCTCAGCATTCTAGCGAGCCGCCTATCCTCGATGATGGGGGTTCCGCTGCTTCTGATCTTCCTGGCACTGGGTATGGTCGCTGGTGAGGAAGGGCTGTTAGGGCTTAAGTTCGATGACTATTACATGGCTTTCACCATCGGCCATTTAGCCTTGGCGATGATTCTGCTGGATGGTGGGTTACGGACACGTCTTAAAACCTTCCGCGTCGGCTTCAAGCCGGCGCTTTCGCTTGCCACCTTCGGCGTCTTCATCACCAGCGCCATTGTCGGTGGCATTGCCATGCTGGTGTTTGATCTATCGCTCGCCGAAGGGTTGCTGGTAGGCGCCATCGTGGGCTCAACCGATGCCGCCGCGGTGTTTTCAATGTTAAGCGGGCGAGGCGTCAACCTTAACGAGCGGGTAGGGGCTACGCTTGAAATCGAATCGGGCACCAACGACCCGATGGCCATTTTCTTGACCCTGATGCTGGTCGAGCTGTTGGTGGGTGACATTGGGGGGCCCGTTGAGACCCTGCTATTTTTCATTACCCAATTCGGTATTGGCCTGATGGTAGGGCTTGGCGGTGGCTGGCTGAGTGCCAAGCTGTTGCGCTGGCTGGACTTGGCGCCGGGTCTCTACGCCATGCTAGCGCTTGCTCTGGGCTTTAGTGTCTTTGGCCTTACCAGCGTGCTGGGCGGCAGTGGCTTTTTGGCCATCTACTTGGCTGGCTTGATGATCGGCAACCAGCCGGGCCGTCATCTCAACTTTATCTTGCCCGTTCACGATGGCCTGGCATGGCTCAGCCAAATCGGCTTATTCTTGGTGCTTGGGCTTCTGGTAACGCCCAGTGAACTCTGGGAGGTCGCGCTTCCCGCCGGCTTGGTGGCGCTGGCCTTGATTTTTATCGCCCGCCCGCTGGCCGTACTGATTACTATCAAACCCTTTTTCAAGTTTCGTTGGCGGGAAACGTGGTTCATTGCCTGGGTGGGCCTACGCGGCGCAGTGCCAATCGTGCTGGCAATTTTCCCCTTGATCGATGGTGTCGAAAACGCCTCGCTCTACTTCAATGTGGCCTTTGCGGTGGTTCTGATGTCGCTGCTGATCCAGGGTGGGTCGCTTACGATTATGGCGCGCTGGCTAAAGGTGGAGGTGCCGACGGGTACCACCCCTGATCGACGCGGCCCGCTGGGTATCTTGCCGGAAAACGACTACGAAATGTTCGTCTACTCGGTAGAAAACAAGGACCTTGAAGACGTGCCCATCCGGCTGCTGCGCTTTCCTTCTGGTGCACTTATCTCAGCGCTGTTCCGCGAGCATGCCATGCTGCACCCGAAAGGCAGTACCCGGCTTAAGCTCGGCGATGTGATTTGCGTAATCGGCCGCTCAGAAGATCTGTATTCGCTCAACCGACTATTTAACGGCGATTCAAAGCTCAAGCAGGAGCGGGCTTTCTTCGGTACCTTTACGCTGGATGGCAGCGCGCAAATGCAAGACATTGCCCAGGCTTACGGCCTGACACTCAGTCCGGGCGAGAAAGACATGACGCTGGCCGAGTTTGTATCGCTACGCGTAGGCGGCCACCCGGTGGTAGGTGACGATGTGGACTGGCATGGCATTCATTGGGTAGTCAGCGATATGCAAGGCGGAAAAATTACTCGCGTAGGGCTAAGGTTGTACTAAAGACGTTGACTTCCAAGGAAAAGCTGGTAGTATATTCATCCGTAAGCCGGAGGGATGGCAGAGCGGTTGAATGCACCGGTCTTGAAAACCGGCAAAGGTGAATAGCCTTTCCAGGGTTCGAATCCCTGTCCCTCCGCCAAGTATTACGATTTAGCCGCTGATTTCAGCGGCTTTTTTGTGTCTGTCAATTGGCTAGCCCATACCTCAGCCCATACTCTGGTTTTGGCTTTCATTGAGCAGAATCGCATCTTTTTGGACGCTGTCTCTCCTACGATGCTTTTTGTCACCTACCTTCAAATTACATTTCAATAAACCCTTCCAGCATGCACGCGCAAGGGAGATGACAGTCGCTTTTTAATCAGATACTGTCATCTTAAGGATTATGAGTATTGGTTGTTGGCCGGTAAAGACCCTGGGCGGTCTGTCTATAAAGGGCGGTCTGTCTATAAAAGGCCGTGATTAGCCATAAGCCGACGATAGTTAGAAATTATTAGCCGCCCTTGTCTCCTTTCGTCTCTAAATCGTCAGCAGTGTATAGGGGCTTGTAATAAGCAATAGAATGTATGATTTTTTGGACGCCATTAGGTGTTGTATAGGTGAGAGTCCTACATTTCGGTTGAGAGACGCATTAATGTCAGAAGCAGCCTTAGACTCGCTCGCGTCCGGAGACATCACGCTTCGGTTCCTGGAACTCAGTCAGTTTCGCCGGCTGAGAAAAATTCAGCTGGAAATTGACAAGAAGACGACCATCTTGGTCGGCGCTAACAATAGTGGTAAAACCTCAGTATTAGCTGCTCTGCGGAATTTTCTTGCGGATGGTACTCCTTTCGGCGCCTTCGACATCAGTATTTCGAAATGGCCAGAACTACGAGCTTTAGGTAAAAGCTGGGAAATGCTGACTGAAGACCCATCAACAGTAGTCGGGTCCGAAGAGCTTTGGGAAGAGCAGCTCCAGATACTTCTCGCGGCCATGCCAACTTTGGATCTCTGGTTCGATGCAGAGCCCGGCATGTACCACTACGTTGCACCATTCCTTTCCAAGCTCAGTTGGAGAGGAGGTGTAGTCGGTGTTCGCCTGCGACTGGAGCCAGCTGCAGGTATTGATGAGTTAAAGAAACTAGCTTGGACGTATTACACAGCGCGTTCGCCGGTTAAAGATATGGGGGCAGACTCTCTAGCGTGGCCAATTGACCTTCTTGATTTCTGGCTGCGTGAGCCATCAAAGCTCGGCAATGTTAGAGCGTACAAGCTAGATGCAGATAATAACCCGATGACTAGCCGAACGACCTACTCTACTCAGACACTCTCTACAGATGCCCGTCCAATTGAGCGTAAGCACCTGTCTAGTTTAATACGCGTTGACTTCGTCGCGGCCCAGCGTGG
>JAIVHM010000267.1 GCA_020201095.1 Halomonas sp.
GCCCGGCTCGGCGGCTTCAGCCTGAACGACAATAGGTTCGATCACCGGATCAGCCGGATCCACCGGGTCTGCCTCGAGCAGCGCCACTTCGACCTTGTCGATATTGGGGCCGTTGGCGGCTCCGCCCAGGCGCAGGGTGTTACTGCCTGCGGCCAGAGAAATTTCCATCGTCTCGGTGGACCAGCCTTCCCATTGGCTTGGAGCGGGAGCGACCCCAGGCAAATTGTCTGTGGGCCCATCGCTGACGTCATCGGGGTAGTAAACAGGCGCACTTGTCGCCTCAAAGGCGAATTCTCCAAGCGGGGTAAGCGCCTCGCCATCGACCAGGGACAGGTTCAACGAACGCTTAGAATCTGAGGCATAGGTCACGGTGACGTTATAAGTGCCCGCAGTGGCGACCTCCAAGGTGAACTCGCCATAGGCATCGGCATTGCCGAATGCCCAGTCGAGATAACTTGCGCCCTCGGCGCCTACCCGGAAGATCTCAGTGCCGTCGGTTAAATCGGCGATATTACCGACGGTGACCACCCGGTTGGTGGTGCCCTGATCGACATCGGAAGATGGCGAAACCGTCATGTCTTCACCCTGAACCACGTAAACATCCGGGTCCGGCGCGCGCACTTCCAGATAGTCAACGTTAGGTCCGCTGGCACCGTTCGACGTGAAGCTGACGGTGTTCTCGCCCTCTTCAAGCTGCACCCGAATCGTACGTTCACCAAAGTCGCTGAAGTCGGTTGGATCGCCAGTCAGCGTCGTGCTGGGCAGGTCGAACATGCGGTCAACCAACTTGTTGTTGACATCCAACCGCAGAGGGCGGTTTCGATCAGTGCCATCTAAGTTCTGGCTAAGCGCATAGCCCAGCGCCAGCTCGTACTCTCCTGCTTCCGCCACGCTGAAAGTAAAGGTCAGCGTCTCACCGCTGGCGACACCGTCGCCGTAGTCAACGTAGGCCTGACCGTCGGCGTCGGCAGCATTGGGCTGGCTTTCAGGGTCATTGACCACGTTGATACCGGTACCCGAAATGGCCGCTGATGGGCCATCGCCAGCATCGCCGGCCTCAGCCTGAATACGTATCGGCGTGAAGGTGTCAGCAACTACGGCCAGGGCCATAAGCGGGCTATCGTCAGCTTGCGGAAGGCCCGTTTCATCTGCCTCTAGCGACGTAAGTGCGGCAATGCCAGGTTCGGAGGTGGGGGGGTCTACTGGCTCAACGTCCGCTGTGTCGGTCTCATTCCCGGAAACCACATCGAGCTCAACAGCCATATCCGAGTCAGGTATCAACCGGCCGCGTTCATCCATAGCTTCCAGTCGCATCTTTAGCCTTCCCAGTGCAGGCATTGGTAGTTTTTCGAAGATGAAGGGGCGCTCGAAGCTTTCAAAGACTGAGGTCTCATTGCGAGCGTCTTCCCAAGCCAAGCGCATTGATTTGATAGACGATTCCCAGGGAGAGGGGGATGGCATTACATGTAACTGGTTGTCACTAAAGGTATCTCTACCCCAGCGCCCACCTTCACGAACGGAACCTAGAAGAGACTTGGCCTGGTTAGAAAAGAAAGACATTGAATACATGATCCACCCCACGGTTTTAATTAGACTTTTCAAGCACACCAAGACGGGCACTTGCGAGTACTCCCGGACCTATTTCCTGACTATCTCTTTCCGCTCTAAGCACGCCTATAGCGTGACCAATGCGCAAGGTTAGGCCGACTATCAGTGAGTCTAACCGGGCTTTTTCAGGTGGCAAGGTGATGTCATCGGGGCTGCTTTGTATCAAAATGTTACAATAATACATCAAAATATTTTAAGATATGTATCTTAAATCAATGTCTTACTTAGACTAATACAAAAAAGTGTAACGTTTCGCGAACTAAAAATGACAACCAAAATAAGTGAATATGATTAGTAAAATCACTTAATCACCTAACAGAAAATATTGATGAACAAAAAAACCAGGATTAACAATCCAGGCAAATAAAACTAAAAAAATAGCCCATGAATTTAAAGGAGAACTGATACGCTGATTAACAGTCACTGACCATTTGATTACAAATAAAAAAACGACATTTCTCGGCAGGTTGGCAGCAACAATCGAGCAAGGCCCCATGACGAGACACATCATCGACTGGCAGGGACTTCCTTAATAGACGCCAACATGGCTGGCCACATGAACGATCACAACAATCCCCTGGAGCTCGGCTATGTCGGATTCACGCGTAGGGTCAGATCTGAAGAAAGTGCTTGGTACCTGCAGACAAAGCTTTATCTACGTTGGAACGTTCAGCTTTTTTATCAACTTGCTCATGCTGGTCCCCCCGCTCTACATGCTGCAGGTCTACGACCGGGTCATCACATCCCGCAGCCAGGAAACGCTGCTGATGCTGACCCTGGTGGTGGTCTTCCTGTTTATAGTGATGGGCGGGTTGGAGCTGATGCGTTCTCGGATACTCGTGCGGATCGGCAACAAACTCGATGTAATGATTAGTCAGCGTCTGTATACCGCGATGTTCAAACGGACGCTGATGATGCCCGGCAAGCCCTCAGCTCAGCCGCTGAATGACCTTACGACGCTGAGGCAGTTTCTATCCGGTAACGGCCTCTTCGCGTTCTTCGATGCACCTTGGGTGCCCATTTATATCGCCGTGCTAGCCATGTTTCATCCATGGTTCGGGCTCTTCGCCCTGGGAGCAGGGATCATCCTGGCGACATTGGCCATAATCAACGAGGTCATCACCAAGTCGCTATTGAACGATGCCAATAGCCAGCACGTACTCTCTCAGGATTTAGCCAACAGCAACCTCAGGAATGCCGAGGTGCTCCACGCCATGGGTATGCTGCCCGGCATCATGGGCCGCTGGAGCGCACGGCATCACGAATACCTGGTTCTGCAATCCAAAGCCAGTGACCGTGCCGGGCTTATCACCAATACCTCCAAAGTCCTCAGGCTGATGTTTCAGTCATTGATC
>JAIVHM010000108.1 GCA_020201095.1 Halomonas sp.
TCCTTTGTAAGGTCCATATGTTCGAGCAAAACCCATGTTACTGTTGTTTTGTCATCCTTCGCGACTTTCTGTACCGCCTTGCTGGTGAGCTCCAAGTGAGCACGAAGATGAAAAGCCACGACACCGCTGTTATCGAGATGCTGCGCGATGACCCTGACATGGCGCTAGATTACCTGCGCACCGCCTTTGATGAGCTGGACGAGGAGGGCGGTGAGTCTGCCTTTCTGCTGGCGCTCCGTCATGTGGTGGAAGCCCAGGGTGGTATGGCTGCTGTGGCAGAGCGTGCCAAAGTCTCACGCGAGAGTCTGTACCGGGCGCTGTCGCCCAAAGGCAACCCCACCCTGCGCACCATGACCGCCGTGATCAAGGCGACCGGTATTCACTTCCATGACCTGACGCGACAGGCGTCTTGACGTTTGTTCGATGCTGAAAGAGCACGCCAATCTGGAAGCCCTCGAGAAATCGCTGGTGATCATCGCCAAACCCCGCATACAGGGCATCATCCAGCATCATCCTAGCGCCTCGTTTTTCGGTTCTTCGTCACTTCATGTGGATTTGGCCTGCTTACTCAGCAGGCCAACTTCGCGACGCTGGTGAAATATCCGGGTTAGACGCGTTCGAAAATGGTTGCGATACCCTGACCACCGCCGATACACATGGTGACCAGTGCGTAGCGACCCTGAATGCGCTCCAGCTCGTACAGCGCCTTGGTAGCGATAAAGGCGCCGGAACAGCCCACCGGGTGCCCCAGTGCAATGGCGCCACCATTGGGGTTGGTCTTGTTCATGTCCAGCCCGAGCCCCTTGGATACGGCAAGAGCCTGGGCGGCAAAGGCTTCGTTGGATTCGATGACGTCCATTTGATCCAGAGACAGGCCAGCACGCTCCAGCGCTCGCTTGGTAGCCGGAATCGGGCCTTCACCCATGATGTCGTTAGGCACGCCGGCAACCGCGTAAGAGACCAGGCGAGCCAGCGGCTTGTAGCCATCCTTCTCGGCCGCCTCAGCACTACCCAGAACCAGCATGGCCGCACCGTCGTTGATGCCCGATGCGTTACCCGCCGTGACGGTACCATCCTTTTTGAATGCCGGGCGCATCTTGGCCAGGCCTTCCAGGGTGGTGTCGGCTTTACAATGTTCGTCCGTGTCAAAAACGGTTTCACCCTTACGGCTCTTCAAGGTGATCGGCACGATCTGAGACTTGAAACGGCCTTCTTTAATGGCGACGGCCGCACGGCGCTGAGATTCGACCGCAAAGGCGTCTTGATCCTCGCGACTGAGGTCCCACTTTTCAGCCAGGTTCTCGGCAGTGATGCCCATGTGTCCGACACCGAAGGGATCGGTAAGCACGGCAACCATGGAATCAACCATACCCGTATCGCCCATTCGAGCACCGGAGCGCATTGCCGGGGCAAAATAGGTGCCCCGTGACATGACTTCGACGCCCCCGCCAACACCGTAATCGCAATCGCCCAGCATGATGGCCTGTGCGGTAGAAACGACGCCCTGAAGGCCGGAACTGCACAGACGGTTGACCGCCATCGCCACGGAATCCATCGGCAAACCGGCCTGAATTGAGGCAACACGGGCTACGTATGCGTAGCGTGAGTCAGTCGGAATACAGTTGCCGACAGTAACGTAATTGATTTTTTGAGGATCTACGTTTGAGCGGCCAACGGCCTCTTTCATCACGAGTCCTGCAAGTTCTGCCGGTTCCATCTGGCTCAAAGAACCATTGAAAGTACCAATTGCTGAGCGAACCGCGCTCAGTACATAGACGTCACGATTTTCCATGTGCTACTCCTATGAATTAAATTAGTCAAAGCTAAGCTTTTTGCCGTAGCTCACCGTGTCCCGATTGGTGGCTGCGGAGCCGGTATCTACCAGTCGACACGATGGTTTTAGAGTCGTCGTGTCGGAAAGTTACTGTTATTTCACTGCCCCTGCGACGCAGTTTTCTATTCTCGAAAAGCGTAAATGCCATAGCACCCTAACGCAAAAATACCTAGGTATATGTTAAGCTGCTATTGGACTTTACGGGGGGGAGGTGGTCTCACTAACCAAGGATGGGGACCACTTCGCCCGTAACGTCTCACGCCCAACATCAAGGGTCGCGCCAGTGGTCGCACTCTCACCGACCTACTCATAAGCCGCATGAATGACTCAGCTGACCACAACCCTAGGATACGCCGCGGCGTGTGTCGACTCCAAGCCCTTCCAGGTAGCGGTGCAGCCTCTGCCATCACCGCCGTCGCATGAGCAGGCGGATTGTGGCCAGTGGTGCGGCATAAGTGGAGTTGGCTGGCTTTCTGGGACGGCAGTACATACCCACCTCCCACCCCCCCCCGGCCGTCACCGGCGGCGGCCGCAGCGATGTCCACCGTCGCTGTGGCTGGTATACCCTGAGTCCGTCGTTTCCGCTGCTATGAGCCGCGCATGACGCGTAAGGCTGAACCCTCTGCACTCCAAGCTCTGCCGAAAAGGTGTGCCAGTGATGATCCAAAGGAATCTCCAACCATGACTAATGACCAGATGTTTCCCGCTTCGGCCATGCCTGATAGGGACTGGTGGCACACACTTTGGCCGGATCCTGACAGAGTCGTCAGGGCCTTGCGCATTGAGCAGGGGATGACGGTGGTCGATCTAGGCTGCGGAGACGGTTATTTCACCGCAGCCATTGCCCGGCAAGTCGGCGGCGGGCGCGTCATCGGCCTGGACCTCGATCCAGTCATGCTTGAACAGGCACAAGGTGTGTGCGAGGAGATGTCGAATTGTAGCTGGCTGCTCGGAGATGCCATGACGCTGAGCCGTTTGCTGGCTGCACCGGCAGATTATGTGCTGATCGCCAACACCTTCCACGGTGTACCGGACAAGACTTCACTGGCCCGCGAAATCGCTGCGGCCCTGAAGCCTCAAGGCCGCTTTGCCATCGTCAATTGGTAACAAACTCGCACGGTGGTCGAGTCGGCGGGCTTCAAGCTGGAAACGCTTGTCGAACTGCCTCCCTACCACTACGGGGCTATATTCACTCGTGCCACGACTTAATCGTCAGCGTGGAGCCAGTGAACGAGAGATCATCCCCAGTATGCTCACGCTGTCGACTCCCATATTATTCTTTATGTCAGGAAGTCGTAACGAGCTGTCCCCATGTCATGTTTGCGCCCGCCTGTACGCCGAGCGTGACCAGAACTTTATGAGGCTTATCGGGGTGTCCGCTCCAATTGGACCACTTCAATTCGTTCGTGCAGACTGATGGCCCATACCACATCTGCTCGGTCGCTTACGGCCATCATTATAGAAAAAGGGACCATCCGGCAGCGCGCACGGCCACGAGGATCGTGGCCGTGCGGTTTATGTCAGTTGTGTGCAAGCTTTTCAGCAGCGCTCATGCCAGGGGCGTTCAATTCAGAAGGAAAGTCCCGTCAAGCCCAGAATTCCCACGATGATCAAATAGCCTGCGAGGATATATCTCATTAGATTAGGAAATACCAGTATGCCAATGCCGGCAGCGAGGCTGATCAACGGCGTAATTTCAAGTTGAAGTGTCATAAGGTCGGCTCCGGAAGGTCTATTTTTTCATGAATGTTATGTGCGCGCGGGTTGCAGTATCTGGTGCATTGCACGCGCATGCTCAGCATCCTCATGTCCAAGGGCAGTGAGGTATCCGCCATCTGGCTGGTCAATCAGCCCTTTTTCGTAGGCGAACCGCCGCCGCGATCAGGGCAGGTGCTGCATCGCTGCGCACTTTCAGGCCACGCTGCACGCTGTCAGGGTCGAATTTCAGCAGCAGGTTCATCTCTTTCATCATATTGGGTGTCGAATATCATGATCTCAGTCTACCGAGAACACCCTGTCAGCATACCTGAAATCGCGCTGCCGAGTGGCCAGCCGCACTGCGTTTTTTGCCTGCGTATTCCGGCGGACGTGACCGATCTGCGCACCGGTTTCGACGAGCTGGACGAGGAGGGCGGAGAATCGGCCTTCCTGATAGCGCTGAGTCATATGGTTGAGGCCTGAGCTGCCCCGCATTGCCCCTCCTTGCTGTACTGCTCAGGAGGGCTGTTAGTCCCAGGCCGGCCTGGGACTGGAGAGGATTTCGAGCCATTGCGATAACTCCTTGACGATCAACGTACTTTAAATGTAGCGTAAGATTTTTATTGATAGCTTTTAAAAATGAAAAAAACTTAAATAAAATATTTAAAATCATGGCCACGTTTTAATATCTATGAAGTAATGCCTGGCTACTTTGAGTTATCGCAATAGTTTAATTGCTGGTCCGACTTACGCGGATAAATTTAAAGGATTCTTTTGTGATTAGCTTTGAGCAGATGGCATCCATACTTGATTCGTTGCCAGATCCGGCCTTTGTGTTTTCTCGTAGTGGAAAATATATAGCGGTGTACGGTGGTCGTGATTCGAATTATTATCACGACGGTAGGGTGCTTGTAGGTTTAAATATAGCCGACGTGATTAAAGCCGACAAGACGGTTTGGTTTCTGGAGCAGATCGAGTTGGCGCTGGAATATGGCGTGTTGCTCATCAAAGAATACGAACTAAGCAGCAGAGATGTAAAAGGTTTGCCCGAAGAAGGACCTGAACAACCCATCTGGTTTGAGGGGCGTATTCAGGCTCTAGATTTTCTGGTTGACGGTGAGGCCGTGGTTCTTTGGGTTGCGAGCAATATCTCAGAAAGACACAAAATGGAGATTAAACTGCGCGAGCTTAGCGATACCGATCAACTTACGGGTCTTTTTAATCGAAGAAAACTTGAACATGATATGATGCTTCAATTTGAAACCTTTGAGCGACATGCGGTGCCAACATCGGTTATAGTTTTTGACCTTGATAATTTAAAGAAGGTTAATGATACGCTTGGTCATTGTGCAGGGGACGCAGCGCTTATAGCTGTAAGCAATATGTGTCGGTCGCAGCTCAGAAAAACGGATATTGCTTACCGACTTGGCGGGGATGAGTTTGTTATTAGTTTGCCACATACTGAATTGGAGCATGCGGTGCATTTTTCCGACCGGCTGAGAGAGTGCTTCAATCGTGAGTTGAATCGAATTTCTACCGATGGTATCGCCCCAACTGTTAGCGTCGGCGTCGCGTCAACGGTGCCTGCCGACCGGTCGTACGAAGACACCTTGAAAGGTTGATTCTTGACATCAGGGGGACCGAGAGCTTCGTAACGACCGTTAGTCTGGCGGCTTACACTCCCTCCACCTCGATCCCATGCCGGGCGAGCCAGCCCTTGCGCTGCTCGTAGTCCGGCATGGCGCGCTCCAGGCGGCGCCAGAAGGCGGGGGTGTGGTGGGGCTCGTGAAGGTGAACCAGCTCATGGGCGACCACGTACTCGGCGATATGCCGCGGCAGCAGGATGGTCTTCCAGTGGAAGTAGACGCGGTTGCCCTTGCCGCAGGAACCCCAGCGATAGCCAAGGTCCTGCACCGTCACCCCGGCGGGTTCGACCCCCATTCGCCGGGCGTGCTCGCCCACCTTGACGGTGAGCCAGTCGCTGGCGCGAGCAGTGTACCAGCGGAAGAAATGATCGCGGGCGTCGGGCAGCGCATACTCGCGCAGCTGAAAGCGCCCGGCAACGAGCTTAAGCGGGGCGTCCTGGGCGTCATTGGGCACGCACTTGAGCCGGTAGCTGCGCCCCAGGTAGAGGAATCCCTCGCCGTTGACGTACTCCTTCTGCGGCAGCCGGCGGCGGCGCTCGGCCTTCTGGGTCAGCTTCTGGTAGATCCACAGCCGCTTCTCGATCACGAAGTCGCGCAGCCGCTGCTCGTCGGTGCCGGTGGGCGCGGCGATAACCAGCTCGCCCTCACGGTCCACGGTGATCTCGAGCGTCTTGCGGCGCGAGCTCTCGCGCACCTCGAGGGTGAGATCGTCTACGGCGAGCGGTGTCATGCGTTCACCAGCTTCTGGTGGTTGCTGCGCGCCAGATCGAAGAGCCGCTCGGCGGTGGCCTCGGCCTGCTCCATAGGCACCAGGTTGCCCATCATCAGCTGGCTGAACAGGTGCTGCTTGAGGCGCTCCTGGTCCGGGATATGCGAGGGCTTCCAGAAGTCGGGAATGGCGATTTCTTGCTGGATGATCGCCACCAGCTCTTCGGTGCTGTCGAGCAGCGTCTGGGCGGTGGCCACGTCCATGGTGTCCAATGAGAGGCCGGCGCTGGACACCAGCTCTCGCCAGAAGGGTTCGGCGTGGGCGGGCATCTCGGGGAGTGTCTCGCCGTCCACGCTGGCCCCATCGCGCAGCTGCTGGATCAGGGTCTTGAGCGCTTCCACCTGATCGGCCCACTGGCCATCCAACTGCTGGAGCAGCTCTTCCAGGCGCTGGCTGAGGCGGCCGTACTTCACCGGGTCCTCGTCCAGATGCTTGCGGGTATGGGCGCGAATGGCATGCTCCATCTCGGAGGCCTTGGCGCGATCGCCGACCTGGCGGCCGAGGTGGGTGTCGAACTCGGCGTCGGTGAGCTGTACCGGCGGGATGCGCGGATCTATCCCTAACGAAATCACGTAGTCGTCGATCAGCTTGCGCACCTTGTTGCCGATGTCGCGGCCGAGCTCCGGCGTGTCCTTGTAGCGGTTGCGGGCCAGGGCATGAATATAGGCGAGCCGCTTGGCGTCGTTGACGAACTCCAGCCCCTCCGGGCGGGGCAGCACGTCATCCAGGCCGCGATTGAACTCCTTGAGCTTGACCATAAACTCGGC
>JAIVHM010000019.1 GCA_020201095.1 Halomonas sp.
CCAGTTACCGGTCAGCTTGTCCAGCGGTGAGCGACGGATAGGGCTCGCCATGCCAGCTCTACTAACGGCTCTCCAGAAATCATGCAAGGCCTCGCGGGCGGTTTCTTTATCGCCCCGGGTAAGCGCATCGGCCATGACCACGCCGTTCATCGCGCCGGCACTGGTGCCGCTGATACCTTCGATCTCGACCCGTGAGTCTGCCAACAAACGGTCAATGACGCCCCAGGTGTAGGCGCCGTGAGAGCCACCGCCCTGTAATGCCAGATCTAACGATTTGGGTTGAGCCATCGGCTTACCTCCTGGGTATATGACGTTTAAAAACGGTGGGCAAGCGACGTCGTGTTGGGGCAGTTAATCACCTGAGAGGTCGCGACCCATTCCTGGTCAGGGTAGTAGGCGAATACATAGTGGTCGTCTTTCAAGCTATCGATCAACGGGTAGGTGACTTCTTCACGAACCGCGGGGCAGCCGTGGCTGCGCCCGAGTCGACCCGTTTGATCAATAAAGGCTTCACTGACGTAGTCGGCACCGTGAATGACGATGGCCCGTTCGTAGGCGTTGTCGTTAACGTTGGCCTCCAAGCCCTCCAGGCGCAATGAATAGCCATTGCGGCCGTAGTAACTGTTCATCGTTTTAAACAGCCCGATGCTGGATTGGTGGCTATTAGGGATGTTGGAAAACGTCTCCGCCAGGGCATCCCCCGAGCCTTGGCCGTGAGAGACCAACTCCTGGAACATCAGCTCGTGCTTGGCCAGGTCGAACACCCATAGGCGCGGTTCGGTTGACGGTAGTGAGTAATCGATCACTGCCAGACGTTCGGCATGAGGGTCGCGACAGCTGAGTGCCTGAGCGGCGAGGCGCAGCGCCTCCGGGCTGGCGCTTGGCGCGAGCTGAAGCAGTTGATGGTTTAACGGCAAAATGCCGTTAGGCGGTGCGCTATCGATATGGCTGAAAAAACTGGAGGCATGAACCGGCAATGATAATAACGTGGTGGGCAAGCAAATAAGCCAGGCACGCAGCGAAAAAAATGGCACCATATAAGTCCATCCTGAAAGATGAGTCCATACTGAAAGTAGAACGCGGTGAGGCAGTCGTTAACCCGCTATGATAACTAGTAAGTATGCAGATTATTGGGACAATGACAGTAACGCAAGGAGAGGGCAATGAACGAGCGGCAGCCATTAAGACGATGGGCGATCGGGTTGGCGCTTTGCCTGAGCGTGGGTGCAGTGGTTAACGCTGGTGCAGATACCGCGACGCCACTCGATGAAGCGCTGGAAGTCCGTTTGGCGGCGAGCGACCAACGGTTGCCGATCGAGCGCTTCTATCAATACCGCAATTACCAGCCCATATGGACAACGGCCGCGAGCGTGGAAGCACTTGTGACGGGGCTTGAAGCGCTTGAGCAGGATGGTATGGATCCTGAGAACTACGCGGCCGCGTCGCTCATGGAGGCGTTTGCGCTCAGCCAGGCAGGCGGGGTGCCTGCCCAGGTGGCGTTTGAATTGCAGGCAAGCCAGGCGCTTTTGCAAGCGCTGGATCATTTGAACCGGGGTCAGGTGAATCCTCGTCAGTTGAGCGCTCAATGGGATGCCGAGCGCCCGACGCGAGGTTACTCGATGGCGGCTGTTGCCGAGGCCGTTGATCAATTGGATATTGCCGCAGCACTTGACCATGCGCGCCCCGACTCAACCGCATACCGTCGGTTAAGGGCTGCGTTGGTTGATTTTCAATCGCGGTCATTGCAGTCGGGCGTGCCTTACCTCGACCGCCGTGAAGAATCGTTGCGACCCGGCGATCAACATGACGATGTTTTGACCCTGCGCCGTCGACTAACGCATCTGGGCGAGCCGCACTTGCTGTCAGCCAATCCGCAGGCTTATCCGCTGATAGGCCTCGATGCCCCTGACCAGCGACAGTTCGACACTCAGCTTGCGGCGGCCGTCAAACGCTTTCAGCGGCGTCATCTGCTTCAGGACGATGGGGTCGTCGGCGAACAAACCCGCCGCGCGCTCAACGTTCCTCTATCTTCACGGGTCGAACAGCTCAGGGTGAATCTTGAGCGCGCGCGGTGGATGGGCACTCAACCCGACGACGCGCCGAGGGTGTGGGTCGACCTGGCCGGCTACCGATTGCATTACACGCGACCCAACGGCGAGCATTGGCAGACCCGTGTAGTCGTCGGTTCCCCCCAGCGCGCAACGCCGGTGATTCAATCGGCGATTACCCACCTGACGTTAAACCCGAGTTGGACCATACCGCCGACCATCATGCGCGAAGACGTATTGCCGCGTGTACGTGAAGATGTGGGGTATCTGGCCGAGGAAAACATTCAGGTGGTTGATTTCGACGGTAACCCCGTGGATGCGGAGGAAGTCGATTGGCAGCGGCCTGGCAGTGTCATGCTGCGTCAGGTAGCGGGTAGCGCGAATCCGCTAGGCAGCGTCGTTGTGCGCTTTCCCAATAATCATATGATCTACCTGCACGACACCCCAGCCAAAGGGCTTTTTCAGCAGCAGCAACGCGCGCTGAGTTCAGGTTGCGTCAGGGTAGAAGGCGTCACTCAGTTTGCCCAATTGTTGCTGCAGGATACCGGCAGTTCGGCCCAGGTGGCGAGCTTGGTGGCGAGTAGTAAAACTGATCGACAGCTCAGCTTGCCGCGGCGCGTGCCCATTGCGCTGCATTATTTAACGGCTTGGCCAAATGCTGAGGGTGAGGTCGAGTTTCGGCAGGATATCTATGGCCACGACGCAGCTGTAGAGTCGGCACTAAGCCAACCCGTGCGCTTGTCGGGTTAATACGGGACAGGCGGCCAGCCGTTAAGTAGCATAAAAAAAGCGCCACATGAGTGGCGCTTTTTTGTTAGAACGGGAAGGTTTATTCGTCGTCTTCCTGTGCGTTGCCGACCAAACTGATTGTGCCGGTTTCGCCGCTGTCTAACGCCGCTAACATGGGTTCGGCTTGGCGTTGAAAGGCGACGAGGGTATCACCATTCAGGCTAGTATTCTCAGGCAGGTCAACGGTCATTGCGTTAACGGGCGAATTATTGACGATGACTTCGTAATGTAGGTGTGGGCCGGTACTACGGCCGGTGTTGCCCGATAGCGCAATGCGTTCACCCATTTCGATTCGCTCACCTTTACCGACCAGGGGTTTGGAAAGGTGTAGGTAACGAGTGCGATAGCCATTGTCGTGACGGATTTCGATGTAGCGTCCAGCAGCATGGTGGTTGCCGATGCGCTCGACCCTGCCTGTCGCGGGGGCGGTAATGGGTGTGCCAATCGGCATGGCAAAATCGGTGCCGTTATGCGGGCTGGTTCGTCCGGTGACAGGGTGTTTGCGCTGCGGGTTGAAGTTTGAACTTAAGCGGTAGTTGCCTTCAAAAGGACGGCGTGCGAACGCAGGGTCAAGGCTACCGCCCTCGGGTGTATAAAAGTTATCGTCCTTGGCGTTGCGTGCCAAGGTTAAATCCATGCGCTCACCGAGGTATTTAACGGCCAATACACGTGAGTCAAGCGTTTCGCCTTCAATCATGTCGGATTCGACGAGCACCTGAAAGCGATCGCCGCGACGGCTGTCGCGGCGAAAATCGAGTTTTTTCTCAAGCAGTTTTGTCAGTTCCGTGACGGCGCCGCTATTAAGGCCCGTGGACTGGGCTGAGCGGGCAAAACTGCCGCTGACGGTACCGGCATAAATGCGTTGGACTGGCTCGCCTTTGCGCTCAATACCGGTGATGGCGTACTGATCGTCTTGGCGTTCAACCAATACCCCTTCACGGGTGTTTTTCATCATACGCAGCGACAGCAATCGACCTTCTTCGTCTAACTGGTAATCGAAGCTATGCCCGGCACGCCAATGCGTCAACATCCTGGGGTCCGGTACGTCGTCAAGTAATTCAAGGACTTCGCTATAACCTAGGCCGAATTCGTTTTGCGCCAGGATGGCAAATGTCTCACCTGATTCGACGATATGTGTTTCCCACTCGGGAACAAATGACTCTTCTGCCGCGAGCTCCAAATCGAGGAAAGACACATCACCGAAAAGGTCGGCGCCGTAATCTTCGTAGGAGGTGGCGTCCGACGAGGCATTGGCAATCTCGGTGGCAGGGTCATAATCAACATCAAGCATACCATTCGCGAGCGTGCCCACTACAACGGCCATGTGCAGCGCGCCGTCATCTAACGTCACCATGCCCGGTGTGTCGTCAAGCATGTTGGGTTCGGCAGTCAGTACGCTTGCGGTTTGCCTGTCAATATCAGCTTCCGCCCCGTCGATAACGTCAAGATCGACAATTTCGGTTGCTTTCAAATCGCTCAGCGGAATGTTTTCGCGAGTTGCATCGAGGGCGCGAGAAGCGCGATCGATGGAATCAGCCACAGGCGTACGCTGTTTATTGAGGGCAGGGACGCCCGGGGTAGAATCGCTTGGAAGAGGAACCAGCACGCTTTCCATTGGAGCGTCGGGTTGGTTCAAATCATTGTATGTCGTTAATAATTTTTGTGTGCCTAGCACCGTAACCATAGTGGCTACCGGTAACAATAAAAATTTATGCGTGCGAGGCAGCGAATGAAGGATTCGCAACATGGGTAAATTGACCGCCGAATTCGTGATTTTAAAGTAACAAAAGTGAATAAACACACGAACCATAACCCATGATAGCAAAAGTGCCTATACTGTATATTCATACATAAAAAAACTTGCGCTTAATTACGCAAGAACCTTGCAGAGTCTACTTTTTTTGAACGCTGTTTGCTAACAAATGTAACTGGTAGCGATAAACATCCTTGTTATGAGCTGTATAAGTTGAAAAATTTATGAACTTCCATGCGCTTAGCTAAAAAACGGTGAATTTACTTATGTTTTTGTAAGATCATTATATAAGCCATGTCTAGCCTTACCTATGTTGGCGTTAAAAATATCTCAGAAGTTTCCTTGCATGATTGCAAGGTATTGTCAGCAGGATAGGGCTTGCATAAAAGAGTCTTGTAAAGGTGCTTGCAGAATAGTGAGTTCGGGTTACGGTAATCTAGGCCATAAACTGGCACTATGGTTTCATCGAAAGTTTAGCGGTTATTTCGCTGTTTTGCGTCGGGGAAATCGAAATGTCTCGGGTAACACTTGCACAGTGGCAGATGCTAGCCGCCGTAGTTGACCATGGAGGGTTTGCTCGGGCTGCCGAGGCCGTGCACAAAAGTCCTTCAACGTTGAATCACGCGGTACATAAGTTGGAAGAACAGTTAGGGGTTCAAGTGCTTGAACCGGTGGGGCGTCAGGTCCGCTTAACGGAAGCCGGGGAATTACTCCTGCGTCGGGCACGTCAGTTGATTGAAAGCTCTGAGTCGCTGGAAGATGTTGCCTCTCGGTTGGCAGCCGGATTGGAAGCAGAAGTTGTGCTCGCAATTGATCAGGTGTTTCCCGCGGCAGCCCAAGCGAAGGCGCTCGAGCGTTTTTCTGAAACCTATCCCCAGGTGCGGGTACAGCTATTTGAAAGCGTCTTAAACGGCGGCATTGAAATGCTATACGATGGCCGCGCAGACTTGGTGATATCGGGTATTGAAGCGCAAGGGTTTCTTGGGGAGCCGCTAGTCATGGTGAAGTTTGTGGCCGTTGCCCACCCTGGCCATGCGCTGCATCAATTGGGTAGGTCGTTGGATTTGCGTGACCTTGCCCAGTACCGTCAGCTAGTCGTGCGGGATTCCGCGCTTCGCCAATCGACTAACGCTGGTTGGTTGAAAGCCGAACAGCGTTGGACGGTTAGTCACCTGAATACCTCGCTCGATATGCTCAAGCGAGGCCTTGGCTTCGCCTGGATGCCGGAAACGCGCATTGAACAAGAGCTCCGTGATGGCCAGCTCAAGCCATTACCACTGGCAGCGGGCAGTATTCGGGAAGTTCCCATCCAATTGATTTTTCGCGATCAGGACCGTGCTGGCCCGGCGGCACATGCCATGGCCGCAGCGCTGCGCGAGGCCGTACATGAGTGCGCCTCGGAGGATTCGATTGCGTCGAATGAATAGCGCTAAAACATCCGCTTGAGTCGCGTTATCCCACGCGTATGCTGAGTCGACGCTAACCGCTTTGAGGAGATACACCATGGGGCTGCTGATTGACGGCGAATGGCACGACCAGTGGTACGACACCAAGAAACATGGAGGCGAGTTCGTTCGCGAATCAGCCCAACTTCGCGACTGGGTGGGTGATCACCCCGGTGTCGAAGGCAGCTGTTACCCGGCTGAGACGAACCGTTATCATCTGTATGTATCGCTTGCCTGTCCTTGGGCGCACCGCACGCTTATCATGCGGGCCCTCAAAGGGCTTGAGTCGGTTATCGGTACTTCCCACGTCAGCCCGTTAATGCTCGATCAAGGGTGGACGTACTATCAAGATGAAGGTGCCAGCGGCGATTCTATCAATGGGGTCGAGTTTCATCGCCAGCTTTATACAATGACCGATCCCCACTATACGGGCCGTGTCACCGTTCCCGTGCTTTGGGACAAGCAGCGAAATGCGATCATCAGTAATGAATCGGCTGATTTGGTGCGCATACTCAACGGTGCCTTCGATGAGTTGACCGGCAATGATCTGGATTTTTACCCCGGTGACTTGCGCGACGTGATTGACGAGATCAATGCTGATGTTTATGACCATATTAATAATGGGGTCTACAAATCGGGTTTTGCCACCGAGCAGCACGTTTATGAAAAACACGTTAAGGCGCTGTTTGATGCTTTGGAACGTATGGAGAAGCGTTTGGCGCAACATCGATACCTGGCGGGTGAGTG
This sequence comes from Halomonas sp., assembly GCA_020201095.1. Taxonomy (GTDB): domain Bacteria; phylum Pseudomonadota; class Gammaproteobacteria; order Pseudomonadales; family Halomonadaceae; genus Vreelandella. The sequence continues at coordinate 6,783 of JAIVHM010000019.1, forward strand.
GTTAACCGAGGCAGATATACGGCTGTTTACCACCTTGATACGTTTCGATGCGGTGTATTACGGCCATTTCAAGTGCAATGTGAAGCGTATAGAAGACTTCCCCAATCTGGCTAACTACGTGCGCGAGATCTACCAGTGGCCAGGAGTGGCGGAAACAGTCAACATGGACCACATCAAACGCCACTACTATTACAGTCACGACACCATCAACCCCACGCGTATCGTTCCGGTTGGGCCGGCGCTTGACTTTGATTGTCCTCATGATCGCGAGCGGTTGCCGGGTCAGGGGATACGCCGCAAAGATAAATAGAATGAACAGGCGTAAAAAAAGCCACCTTACGGTGGCTTTTTACATTTTCCCCTAGAAAGGGATTAGCACTATCAATGCGACATATATGACGAATTATTCTTCATCCATCTCGTCGTCTGTGTTGATAGCATCGCGGGTAGATTGCCAGGCGCTCTCAACCTCTTCCTCGGTGCTTTCCCAAGCATCAAGAGCATTCGCCTTGGTTTGTTCCCACCAATCACGATCATATGTAGGGAAAGACTTAACTTCATCTTCTGATGCATCAATCATGACGCTGTGCTCGGTGTCGTCTCCGTCAGTATCGGTTTCCAGGCTGAAGTAGTCGGTGTCGATGACAATTTCACGGCCGCCTAAACCAAGTACGGAACCACTTTCGACAACCAGAGCGCTGACTTGCATATCTTCGTTCAGCAGAATGTCATCGACATCGCCGATTTCTTCGTTGGTATCACCGGCGAAGTAGACATCAGCCCCCATGATGTCATCGGCGGAATACATGCCTTGGGGCTCGTCGGTATCAGCATTGGCATGAACTGCAATACTGCTGAGTAGGGCTGCGCTTAGGGCAGTGGTAATGATTGACTTACGCATAGCATCTTTCCTTGTCGCTAAGATATCAATGTCCAATGAGTGCACCCATCAGGCTAGACCAAATATGCTGGCGTGCAAGGTAAGAACCGCTAGAAAAAACATTGAAATGGCTGGTCAGGCACCCAAGGCAGTGTTAGCATGCGCACTCCTCGCATGTGCTGACCCCACCATCACGACGATAAGCGTTTGCCTGCGTAGACATGAGTTGTTCACGAGAACCTCTTTCTACGGTGCAACGTTTGCTGGAACATCTTGGCAACGCCAGATGTTGACTGCTTTGAAGATGGCGCGCCTCCAGTATTTCACCAAACGGGTGAAATCGGCGCAATAAGGTCGCCACGGCGGATTGAATTGCTAATAAAGCGTCAATCCGGATGCTAGGTGCGACCGGCGTCTCCGACTCCACTGATGACGATATCCGCTATGCGGAGCCATGTTCTTTGATGCTGCCTTTACGTGCACATCATTAACGAGTCAGAGACGCTTACGATGTTTTTTGCCGGAACAACCGGCCTACCAAGGTGTGATTAATGACCTCGACTTCTGTCGCTTCGCCGAGCTTCGGCGATCTTGCTCTATTGCCTGCTGTTCTGACTGCTGTTGAATCTCAAGGCTATGAAATTCCCTCGCCCATCCAGGCGCAGACTATTCCTGCGTTGCTCGAAGGTCGAGATATGCTGGGCCAGGCGCAAACCGGTACCGGTAAAACCGCTGCGTTCGCATTGCCATTGTTGTCGCGTCTCGAATTGACGCGCCGCGAGCCTCAGGTGCTGGTCATGGCACCGACTCGCGAGCTTGCCCAGCAGGTGGCTGCCTCGTTCAGCAAATACGGCCAAAACCTTAAAGGCCTCGAAGTTGCAATCCTGTGCGGCGGTCAAGAGTACCGCGAGCAACTCGGCGCGCTTAAGCGCGGTGCCCAAGTCATCGTTGGCACCCCTGGCCGGATTATCGACCACCTCGACCGCGGCAGTCTGAAACTCGACGGCCTGTCTGCGCTCGTGCTGGACGAAGCAGACGAAATGCTGCGTATGGGCTTTATCGACGACGTAAAACGCGTGGTTGCCGATACCCCGAAAAATGCCCAGCGCGTGTTCTTCTCCGCGACGCTGCCGACTGAAATCGAGCGTATCGTTAATCGCTACCTGGTCGACCCGGTTAAAGTCGCGATTGAAAAAGGCACAACCACTGGCGAAAACATTGAACAACGCATCGTGCGTGTTGACGGTGGCGCCAAGCTGGAAGCCCTGGCGCGTATTCTCGAAGTCGAGCCGGTTGATGGCGCCATTGTCTTCGTTCGTACCCGTGCCGCCTGTACGACGCTCGTAGAGCAACTGACAGCACGTGGCGTTAATGCTGCTGGCTTATCAGGTGATCTCGACCAGAGCCTGCGCGAACGCACTATTACCCGCTTAAAGCGTGGCAAGGTCGACGTGCTGATCGCCACCGACGTGGCTGCTCGCGGTCTAGACGTGTCGCGTATCACCCACGTTATCAATTACGACCTGCCCCAGGATGCGGAAGCGTACACGCACCGCATTGGCCGTACGGGTCGTGCCGGTCGTAGCGGTATCGCGATTACCTTTGCCGGTTTCCGTGAAGGCCGCAAAGTAGGCTGGATGGAGCAGGCAACCGGTCAGAAAATGGCCGACATGCCGCTACCTGACGAATCTGCTATTCGTGCGCACCGCGATGAAGTTTTCCATCAGCGCGTCGTTGCCTCGTTAACCAAAGGCGCAGAAGAGCAGCGCGCGCTGATCGAGCGTCTGGTAGAAGAAGGCCACGACCCGGTCGAGCTAGCCTGCGCATTCTCTGCCATGGCCCGCGCTGATGAAGCACCGATTGGTCGCCTGCAGGCACCGCGCAAAGAGAAGCCCTCGCGTGATGGTGCCTCTGGCGGCAAGCCGGCTGCTCGTCGTGAGCGTTCAAGCACGCCCAGCGAAGGCATGACCCGCTACCGCGTGTCCGTTGGTCATAAAGACGGCGTCAAGCCCGGCCAACTGGTAGGCGCATTAGCTAACGAAGGCGGTATTGAAGGTGCGCGCATTGGCCGTATCGATATCCGTAACGCTTTCTCGGTAGTCGAGCTGCCCAGCGGTTTGCCGTCTACTATCCTGACGAAAATGGCCCGTGCCCGTGTATCAGGCCGTCCGTTGGAAATCAGCGAAGACAGCGCACCGGAGCGTGCTCCGCGCCGTCGCCGTGACGAAGGCGATGCGCCGATTCGTCGCCGCGAACGCGCTTAAGAATTAATCAGCTGTCGCCAAGCGACAGCTGAGGATATCTCTCAACGCCCCCGCACCTTGACTGGTGTGGGGGCGTTTTTTTGCTACGGTATTCACCGTTCACCATTTACCGCTTCAAAGAGGACACTATGCCTGCACCGCTACACGAATGGAACCTCGCGCCCAAAGACGCAATGGCGCTGCAAACGAAGCTCGCAAAGCGGCTCGAATTTAACGACCGAATCGAGCCGGTGCGCCATATTGCGGGGGTGGATATTGGTTTTGAGGATGGTGGCGAAACAACCCGAGCAGCAGTGGTGGTGCTGCAATGGAGTCAGGAAGCTGCCCCCAACCTGACGGTGGTAGAGCAGGTTATTCACCGTGAGCCGACGCGCATGCCCTACAT
>JAIVHM010000109.1 GCA_020201095.1 Halomonas sp.
GCTCTAATATCTCGCTTTGATGAGGAAAAGGCGTTATATCAAAAAAATGCGTTGAACTTTGCTCATAATCTCCACGTTGTTGTCTCAGGGCTCTGTTAAGTTTCTCAATACCGATCTCATCGCCATCAAATAACTCAAAATCATTCGATGCCCAGTAGGTTTCAAAGGTACTAAGAGATTTATTGATGATGTGTGGAATTTCTTGGGAAGTAATTTTTAAGTTCCACTCTAAGCCATTGGTCAACGCTGAGTGGGAAAGGTTGGACGAACCAATATAGCCTGTATGGAAGCCTGTATTGCGCAGAAAAAGATAACTTTTAGCGTGCAGCCTTTCACGTTCAGTGTTATAGCTCAGCTTTACTTCTGTATTTGGTAGGCTTGCCAGATGTTAATGGCCACTTAAACTGATCCACTTTCGGCCATTAATTTTGATCCACTTATAGTGGCTTCGGCCACATTTTTCTGTAGCGTTTCCGGTTCAATAAAAAGCCGGAGGCAGCACATTGAAGGAGTGGATAGTGATACATAAAATCAAAGCAATGCACGACAACGGGGAAGGAATGACGCTGCGTGCTATCAGCCGAGAGTTGAATATCTCTCGGAACACCGTCAAGAAGTACCTAGAAATGGATGAGCAATCCGTATCGGTGATGCTGGCAGAGCCATCTCGCGTTAAATGGCTTGATAATTATCGGGATTTTTTAATCAACCAACTACAAGCTTACCCGCGTCTTTCAGCGGTAAAACTGATGCGTCGACTAAAAATGAAAGTGGGTCAACTAAAAATCTCCGACCGCAGCATACGTCGCTATGTGAAAAAGCTTAAGCAGGAAGTGGCTCTAGGTCAGCACCGATATTATGAGCCTATTATTGAAACCGTCCCCGGCGTTCAATGCCAGGTCGACCCTGGTGAACTCAGCCAAGTGCTTATCAGTGGCGAGCCCCAAACGGTTTACTTTGTGGTGTTCGTGCTGTCGTTCAGTCGTTTAATGTACGTTGGCGTATCGCTAAAACCGCTGAACACACTGCGCTTTATCGAAATGCACAACGAAGCGTTCCGCTACTTTGGCGGTGTCACGCAAGAGTGTGTTTACGATCAGACAAAGATGGTGGTGCTACATGAGCAATATCGTGAACTTGAGCTCAATGCTCGATTCCATCAATACGCTACCACGACTGGCTTACGGATCCATGCTTGTGAAGGATTTGACCCCGAGAGCAAAGGCAAAGTCGAAGCGGGTGTTAAATACGTCAAACAAAACTGTCTGTATGGCGAAACCTTCACCAATGAATCGGCCTTACGTGAACATGTGAGGCAATGGCTTGATGAAGTTGCTAATCAACGCACTCATGGCACCACTAATCAGCGTCCTCAGTACCACTATGACCACTTTGAGCGATCACACATGCTCCACTATCAGCCATCAATGGTGCAGCTTTGTAATGACAATTTGCTCACACGTCAGGTCGACAAAACCGGATTAATATCCTGGCGCTCGAATAAATACTCAGTGCCCATGGTCTGGCAACAAAATCGTATTGCTGTCAGTGAGCAAGATGGAAAATTATTGCTGCACGAGCCTGCAACGGGTGAAGTCATTGCCGAGCATACGGTAAGCCTCGAAAAAGGGCAGATCATCAAAAATCGTGATCATTACCGCGATAAAACACAAGCCGTAGAAGTGCTTGAAGCAGAGTTGCAAGCGCTTCTGAGTGGGGACCATGGCCTTGCTATAGCCGCACTGCTAAAAGCCACAATGCCTCGGTTTTACAAAGACCAGTTGCGCGGTGCCATCGACATACTCAAGCAACACGATGTGTTACCGGAGGGGCTCATGGCTTACATACTAGCGCGAGATAACCTGACCGCAACTCAGCTGCGTGACCATATTATCGCTTGGAAAAGTGCTCAAGTACGTGGCCGTGTTGATGATAGTTCGCATAACAGTTCGGCAGAGCCCATTGACCTGAGCATATATCAGCAGGTGACTCAGACATCAGCACGGCGAGGGTGGCTATGAATCAGCTTGAAACAACGCAAAAGCAGCTTCGTAGCTTACGCCTCGGTGCAACTGCGAGCCAACTGGCCACTCTGCTGGCCAAAGCCGAAGATAATGAAATATCTTACTTAAGCTTCGCACAGTCATTGGTTGAGCACGAGTTAACCCAACGTACCGTTAATCGCATACAGCGCAATTATAAGCAAGCGCAGTTCCCCAGTGAAAAGCGACTCGACCGATTCGACTACCGACATCAGACCACTATCACCAAACGCCAAATTAACGGCTTGGTGGACTTTAATTTTATCGATGAACGACAAAACATCGTGTTCATCGGCTCGACCGGTGTAGGCAAGACCCATCTGGCCATTGGCATTGGCCATGAAGCGATCCAGGCCGGGTATAGAGTGCTGTTCAGAAATGCACTGACTTTGGTTGAAGAGCTTGAGCTGGCTGAAATGAAAGGTGAACTAAAAAAGCGGCTTAACCAACTGAGTAAATACGATGTGCTGATTATCGACGAGCTTGGCTATCTGCCCATGTCACGGCAGGCGCGATATAACCTGTTTCAACTCATCAACAGTCTTTACGAATATCGGTCAATCATCCTGACGACGAACAAGGACTTCACCAACTGGGGGGAGTTTTTCCATAATGATAATGTTGCAGTGCCCATTATCGACCGTGTTATCCATCACTCGCATGTATTTATGCTAGGAGGTGAAAGTTACCGACTGAAGGAGAAAGTGAGTAAAACGTAATCGCAAGTGGATCAATTTTATTGGCCAAAACTGGATCAAAATTAATGGCCATTGACATGGGGTTTAACCACCCGGTAATGGCAATTGAAAACAATTAAAAAAGCATTACATTTCAGAGTTGGATTAGCACTTTGGTGCTAGTC
>JAIVHM010000169.1 GCA_020201095.1 Halomonas sp.
GGCCGCTGCCGTAAAATCACCATTGATACCCGCCACCACGGCAAAAAATCCTGAAAACAGAGCCGAGGTAGTGAACAAGTTAGGCAGCAGATAGATACCCTTACGGCGAACTTTTTTGCCATCTTCAACCGCTTCTTCAACCACTTCCGTTTCACGCAAAAAGGCTGCTGCCAGGTCCTCATTGCCGCCTAATTCTGACTGGTCAGCAGTATCTGGCTGCGTATTGGCTGACTGGTTTTCGCCAGAATGATCTGAGTTTGGTTGCTCTTGATCGCGAGCGTCCTGGGTCATAGGTTTCATCCATAAAAAGTGAAAACGGGAACAGTGATTACATTCATTCTACACGGTGAGTGCCACTCAGCCAGCCAATTGCACCTAGACATAGTCAAACGTAAGCGCAAAAATGAACGTCTATAGGGCCATCCATAAAAAAAGCCGCTTCTATGAAAATCATAGAAGCGGCGCTTTTTGGCTTTAAAGCGTTGCACTGTCGGTACTTAAAGCGACAATACCTTATCACCGCGGGCGATACCCGACACCCCGGTACGGGCGACCTCGAGAATACCCACCGGCGCCATGGCCTGGAGGAAGGCGTCCAGCTTGGCAGCATCGCCGGTAATCTGCACGGTGTACAGGCTCGGGGTAACATCGACCACCTGAGCACGGAAGATATCCACCGTGCGCTTCACCTCGTCACGTGCAGCGCCAAGTGCCTTCACTTTTACCAGCATCAGCTCGCGCTCGATATGGTTGCCTTCGGTGAGATCTACCAGTTTGACCACATCAATCAGCTTGTTGAGGTGCTTGGTGATCTGCTCGATTACCCGGTCATCGCCCACGGTAGTGACCGTTAAACGTGACAGCGACGGGTCTTCTGTGGGTGCGACGTTTAGCGTTTCAATGTTGAAGTTTCGCTGGGAAAACAATCCGACCACACGTGACAGCGCACCCGGTTCGTTTTCCATCAGAATCGAGATGATATGACGCATCAGGTACGCTCCGTTTTAGACAGCAGCATGTCGCGCATGGCACCCAACGGCACCTGCATCGGATAGACGTGCTCAAAAGGGTCGACCTTCACGTCAAGAAACACCAGTTCATGCTTGTCAGCAAACGCCCGCTCCATCGCCGGTTCCAACTCATCGAGTGTTGTCACAGTGATCGCAGTGAACCCATATGCTTCAATCAACATATGAAAGTCCGGCAGCGACTCCATATAGGAATGCGCGTGGCGCGACTTATAGTTCAAGTCTTGCCATTGGCGTACCATGCCAAGCGACGCGTTGTTGAGATTAACGATTTTGACGCCGACGCCGTACTGCTTACAGGTCGAGAGCTCCTGCATCATCATCTGAAAACTGCCTTCACCGGTGACACATACCACGTCATCATCCGGAAAGTTTTGCTTGATACCCATGGCAGCCGGAAAGCCAAACCCCATGGTGCCAAGCCCCCCCGACGTGATCAGTCGGTTGGGTTTATCAAATTTGTAGTACTGTGCCGCAAACATCTGGTGTTGACCCACATCGGTGGTTACGTAGGCCTCTCCGCGGGTTACCCGGCACAGCGACTCGATCACTTCCTGAGGCTTGAGCGCTTCTCCCGTGTTGGACGGCTCGTAAAGTTTTCCTTCACGGTCAGCGCGCCAACCATCAATCTTCTGCCACCATTCCTTAAGTGCTTCCGGATGCGCAATTTCCTGCCCCTGCACAAGGCTTATCATCTCGCTGATAACACTTGCGGCCGGGCCGACAATCGGCACATCGGCGCGCACAGTTTTAGAGATGGAGCTTGGGTCGACATCGATGTGAATGATCTTCGCCGTCGGGCAGAATTTCGACGTGTTGTTCGTCACGCGGTCGTCAAAGCGCGCACCGATGGCAATAATCAGGTCCGCATGGTGCATGGCCATGTTGGACTCATAGGAACCGTGCATCCCAAGCCAACCCAGACACTGCCGATCGCTCTGAGGGTAAGAGCCAATCCCCATCAGCGTGGTAGTAATCGGAAAGCCCAGCTGCTTAACCAGATCGGTCAGACCGTCACTGGCTTTACCCAGCACGACTCCACCGCCGGTATAAAACACAGGCCGCTTGGCCTTGAGCACCATCTCGACGGCTTTCTTGATCTGGCCTGTATGGCCCCGGGTCACCGGGTTGTACGAGCGCATCTTGACCTTTTTCGGGTAGACGTATTCGTAACGCTCGGTGGGCGCGGTCATGTCTTTGGGAATATCAACCACGACGGGGCCGGGACGACCAGTGGCCGCCAGATAAAAAGCTTTCTTGAGCACTTCCGGGATTTCGGACGGATGCCGAATCGAGAAGCTGTGCTTAACGATCGGACGGGTCACACCGACGATGTCAGTCTCCTGGAAGGCATCATCGCCGATCAGGTGGCTCATTACCTGCCCACACAGCACCACCATGGGAATCGAGTCCATATAGGCGGTAGCAATGCCGGTCACGGCGTTGGTGGCACCAGGGCCTGAAGTGACAAGCACACAACCAGGCTTGCCGGATGCGCGTGCATAACCATCGGCTGCATGAGTGGCCGCTTGTTCGTGACGCACCAGAATGTGCTTCACCTTGTCTTGGCGGAAGAGCGCATCATAGATATGTAGCGCCGCACCGCCGGGATAACCATAAATGTATTCGACGCCCTCATCTTGCAAGAAGCGGGCAATCATATCTGCGCCGGAAAGCAGTTCCACAGTGTTTCTCCCCTGAAGGTCTCGAGTGCGATCCGCAGACGATTCTACGGTGTCGAGTGCGGCGGTATGCCGCTGCCAGCCGTTGCTGGCACCTGATGCCAAACCCTGGCATAAGGCCCGGTTAGGGCCTGCACTCTTATCACGGCAGTTCGCCGTGTCGGGGCTTTGGCCAGGTCGGGCGGTTAGCCCAAGCCCGGAAGTCCTTCGGCGGGTAGAGGCATTCGCCTACCCTTCGCGCGGGGATTGGGGATTACCCGTTGGTTCCGCGCCCGCAAATCAGGAACCCACAAGATTCCATTAGCGTGCTCAGCCTGTCAACCTTCGATCCAACGAAAGCCGACAAACAGCCTATTTGAAAGCAAAAAAACGCCCCGCTGACGTGGTCAAGCAGGGCTGATAGGCAAGGGAGTCAATATTAAGCGAAGACTAATTTACCTTCTTCTGCGCTGATATGGATGGTGTCGCCGGGGGAGAACTTACCGGCCAGCAAATCCTGTGCTAATGGGTTTTCAATTCGGCTTTGAATTGCCCGCTTGAGCGGCCTTGCACCATACACCGGGTCGAAGCCAACCACGGCCAACTGTGCTAAGGCATCGTCGCTGATCTCAAGGCTCAACTCGTGCTCAGCCAAACGTGCTTTCAGGCGTTCAAGCTGAATGCTGGCAATCGCTTGAATCTGCTCTTGACCAAGTGCGTGGAACACCACCACTTCATCAATCCGGTTGATCAGTTCTGGCCGGAAGTGATTGCCCACCACTTCCATGACCATGTTCTTCATGACTTCGTAGTCACTATCATCGCCCCCCATGCGCTGGATAATATCCGAGCCCATGTTGGAAGTCATGACGATCACGGTATTGCGAAAATCGACCGTACGGCCTTGCCCGTCGGTCAAGCGGCCATCTTCCAGCACCTGAAGCAGGATATTGAACACATCCGGGTGGGCCTTTTCCACCTCATCCAGCAACATCACCGAATAGGGCTTGCGGCGCACGGCCTCGGTCAAGTAGCCGCCCTCTTCGTAGCCGACGTAACCGGGAGGCGCGCCGATCAAACGGGCCACGGAGTGCTTCTCCATGAACTCTGACATGTCGATGCGCACCATGGCCTCTTCGGTATCGAACAAGTAATTGGCCAGTGACTTGCACAGTTCAGTTTTACCCACCCCGGTGGGCCCAAGAAACAGGAATGAGCCATTCGGGCGGTTGGGGTCCGAAAGCCCGGCGCGCGAGCGACGCACGGCGTTAGCTACGGCCTCGACTGCTTCATCCTGACCGATCACCCGCTCGTGCAACGCCTCTTCCATACGCAGCAGCTTATCGCGTTCGCCTTCAAGCATCTTGGCAACCGGAATGCCCGTCCAGCGGGAAACGACCTCGGCAATCTCTTCTTCGGTCACATTGGAGCGCAACAGCTGATGGCTTGAGGTATCCGCTTCGCTATCGGCGCTTTCGGCTATTTTCTTTTCCAGTGCAGGGATCTTGCCGTACTGGATCTCCGACATGCGGCCCAGGTCGCCCTGGCGGCGCGCCTGCTCAAGATCGATGCGGGCCTGCTCCAGCTCGGCTTTAAACTGGGCAGCCCCCTGGATACTGGCCTTCTCGGCTTTCCAGATTTCATCCAGATCCGCGTACTCACGCTCCAACTCGTGGATTTGGTTATTGAGCGCCTCCAGACGTTTTTTGGTCGCCTCGTCGGTCTCCTTCTTGAGCGCTTCGCGCTCCATCTTGAGCTGGATCAAGCGGCGGTCGAGCTTATCCATCTCCTCGGGCTTGGAGTCCAGCTCCATGCGGATCCGCGAGGCCGCCTCGTCGATCAGGTCGATGGCTTTATCGGGCAGCTGACGGTCAGTAATGTAGCGCGTCGAGAGTTTCGCCGCGGCAATAATCGCCGAGTCAGTGATATCCACACCGTGGTGGACTTCGTAGCGTTCCTTCAAGCCACGCAGAATCGCCACAGTATCCTCTTCAGTCGGCTCGTCGACCAGCACCTTTTGGAAGCGGCGCTCAAGGGCGGCGTCCTTCTCGATATACTTGCGATATTCATCCAGCGTAGTTGCCCCTACGCAGTGCAGTTCGCCCCGTGCCAGCGCCGGCTTGAGCATATTGCCCGCATCCATGGCGCCTTCGGCCTTACCTGCACCGACCATGGTATGCAGCTCGTCGATAAACAGGATGACCCGCCCTTCTTCCTGAGAGAGTTCTTTGAGCACTGCTTTCAGGCGCTCCTCAAACTCACCACGGAATTTGGCTCCCGCCAGTAGCGAACCCATATCTAGCGACAGCACGCGCTTGTCTTTTAGACCTTCGGGGACTTCGCCATCGACGATCCGCTGCGCCAAACCTTCGACGATGGCGGTTTTACCGACACCGGGTTCACCAATGAGTACGGGGTTGTTCTTGGTGCGCCGCTGGAGCACCTGGATAGTGCGACGAATTTCGTCATCACGTCCAATCACCGGGTCCAGCTTGCCGTCCAGCGCGCGCTGGGTCAGATCCATGGTGTACTTGTTGAGCGCCTCACGCTGGTCTTCGGCGTTGGGATCATCGACGGATTCACCGCCGCGCAGACTGTTAATGGCCGCTTCGAGCGATTTTCGATGGATTCCTGCTGACTTCATCAGCTTAGTCACCGCCGAATTTGCTTCCAACGCCGCCAGCAATACGAGCTCACTGGCAATAAACTGGTCGCCACGCTTCTGTGCTTCGCGATCGGTCAAGTTGAAAAGCTTGATGAAATCCCGAGAAGGCTGCACTTCGCCATCGAACTGACCGACCTTGGGTAAGTCGTCCAATTGCTGAACCAGACCATCGCGCAGACGCGAGCTGCTGCCCTCGGCTTTTTCGATCAAGGCCTTAATGCCGGTATCTTTGGTATCCAGCAGCGCCAGCAGCAAGTGAGCGGGCTCCAGCTGATTGTGTCCACGGCCAACGGCCAGTGATTGCGCCTCGGCAATGGCGGCCTGAAGCTTGGCGGTAAATTTATCAAATCGCATAGTTTCCTCCTGGGGTGGCCGCTCGTTTGGACGTACGGCGTATCCCGATAACCTGTCATTTGACCTGCTAATCACGATTAGCTTGACAAGTTAAATGGTGTCAGCACCAGGAGGTTTCAAGGGAAAGCGTTGTTGTCTGCTGATTTACTTGATCCAGATCACACTCGCCATTCTGCCGGTTTGGCCGCCGTCACGACGATAGGAATAAAAGCGTGACTCGCAGGCAGTGCAGAAATGACCACCACTGATGTGATAAATGCCCAACGCCTCAAGACGAAAGCGGGCCAATCGGTAGAGGTCGGCCATGTGATGACCCAAACGATAAGGGCTGTGGTCGAACGCATCGGCCATTTCAGGCTGAGCCGCCACAAAGGCCCCATACACTTCAGGGCCAACCTCAAACTGGGCGTTCGAAATCGCCGGCCCCAGCCACACTAGAGTATCGTCGGGATCACTGTTCATCGCTGAGACCGTGGCTTCCAAAACGCCGGTTGCCAACCCACGCCAACCCGCGTGGGCAACCGCTACCTGAGTACCCGCTCGATTACAGAACAACACCGGCATGCAATCGGCCGTTAACACCACACACGCGTAGTCGCGGCCATTGGCAATCGCCGCATCGGCTTCTGGCGTCTCGGCTTGAAACGCCTGCTGAACGCGGGCGCCATGGACTTGATTAAGCCACAGTAGTGGACGCTCATCGCCGAGCTCTTTTTGAAGCAAGCGACGGCACAGATCGACATGGTCGGCGTTATCACCGACATGGGTGGCTGGGTTAAAGGCGGCAAAATCATCTTGGCTGGGCCCTGTCTCCCGGGTGGTGACGAACGCACCCACGTTCGCCGGTGCCGGCCAGTCAGGCACCAACAGTGTCGGCTTCAGATCAATAGCATCGCTCATTGCATGGTCTCGCTATCGTCGCGCAGGTAGTCCAACAACATTAATAGATCATCGGGCAGACCCGCGTGAAAAGTCAGTGTTTCACCGCTAACGGGATGGACAAACCGCAGCTTGCGCGCATGCAGCGCCTGGCGGGGAAACTCACGCAGTATGTCTTTTAAAGGGCCAGCGGCGCCAGGCGGTAGCTTGGCACGTCCGCCGTAAAGTGGATCACCAATCAGCGGGTAGCGAGCGTGGGCCATATGGACGCGAATCTGGTGGGTGCGTCCGGTTTCCAGTTGGCAGCGAACGTGCGTGTGCGCGCGAAAACGCTCCACCACTCGAAAGTGAGTCACCGCTGGTTTACCTGAGGCGTTCACCGCCTGACGCTTGCGGTCTTTGGGATGGCGACCAATCGGCGCATCAATCGTATTGCCCGCGATCGGCTTACCAATGACTACTGCATCATACTGACGGGAGACACTGCGCGCCTGTAGCTGTTCGACCAGCGCAGTTTGCGCGGGCAATGTCTTGGCTACCATCATTAATCCGGTGGTATCTTTATCCAATCGATGCACAATACCTGCACGGGGGACTTCTGCCAGTGCAGAATGATGATGCAACAGAGCATTCAGTAAAGTGCCATCCGGGTTACCCGCCGCCGGATGAACCACCATATCCGCGGGCTTGTTGACCACCATCACCGCCTCGTCTTCAAAAACGATGTCCAGAGGGATCGCCTGAGGCTCAAACCGCGTATCTTCTTCAAGTGTCGCTTGCAGCACGAGCGTCTCGTGCCCATGCAGTTTGGCCTTTGGCTTGGCTTTTTCACCATCAACTGTCAATTCACCGGCGTTGATCCAGGCCTTCAAACGTTCACGAGAGTAATCACTGAACAACTCGGCCGCCACTTGGTCCAAACGGGCACCCGCCAACGATGTTGGCACGCGTTGTGTCGCTTCAACACTGCGAGGCATGAGATAATTTCCTTTGACGACACCTCAGCAATACAATACGAAGCCTGCGTTTTCAGCCGAGGTGATTTATAGTGGGCTGAGTGCAACCTATTCTACCATTTCTACTCATGGCCATCGTCGCTTTTCGGTGATTGAGGCTTGTTTGCAACGAGGATGATGATGCGCGTTTTTTCCGCTGCCAATCGCTTTGGCGTGTTCGCTTTAAGCTTTGCCTTATTGGCTGGCTGTGCCAGCAACGGCAACAATGACACGACCTCAGAAGAGGACGAATACGCCGGTGTTGCCGAGCGTGAACTCTATGAACGGGCGCGCGACGCCCTGGATGCTAATCGTTTTAACATCGCGGTAGAACGCTTGGAGGCTCTGGATACCCGTTTCCCGTTTGGGGAGCATGCTGAGCAAGCACAACTGGAGCTAATATATGCCTATTACGAGAATGGCGACTGGGAAGAAGCGCGTGCTGCCGCCAGCCGCTTTATCCGTCTGCATCCCGACCACGATCAGGTTGACTATGCCTATTACCTGCGCGGTTTATCGGCCTGGCAAGCAGGTCGTTTCAGCCTGGAGCGACTGCGCTTAATCGATATCTCCAAGCGCGACCTAGGCGCCACACGAGATGCTTACAGCGACTTCCGCGAATTGATCCAGCGCTATCCGGAGAGCGAATACGCCGCCGATGCGCAGCAGCGCATTGTGTATCTGCGTGAACTGCTCGCTCGCCATGAACTGCACGTGGCCGATTATTACCTACGCCGCGGCGCCTATCTTGCTGCCGTTGAGCGTGGCCGCTGGGTGGTTGAGAATTACCCAGAGTCCAACGCCACACACGATGCGCTTGCCACCATGGTTGAGGGTTACCAGGGACTGGAGATGGAAGATCGCGCTGAGGAAGTCCTCGCCGTACTGCGTGAAAACGCACCCGACCATGACCAGCTTGACGGCAATCGTTTTGATCCCAAGCACATCGACTAGCGCAGCATTTACACACTAGGTCAGGTGTCAACATGAGCTAGCCATCAAGCTGTATAATTTTTTGATGAACAACCGTCTTAAAAACCACGCACACTGCGTGGTTTTTTTATTGCTTATGTTGCTACTTATCAGAAACTTAACAAAAAATAACGTTAAAGAAATTATCAAAAGTTGTACAAGGGGTGTATAAGTGATTAAAATGCTCATATCAAGATAATCAAGCATCTAAACGGTGCCTAGGGAAAATCATAATGCTTTTGTCAAACTCACGCCTCGCGACGACTAAGATCAGTGCGCGTCTTACCCTTGGATTTTCAGCACTCCTTGCACTTCTCGTTATACTGACGGGCATTGGCATTTATCAAGTCAACCAAATTGACCGTAACCTTGCGACCATTAACGACGTTAACGGTGCAAAACAACGCCAAGCCATAAACTGGCGTGGCAGCGTCCACGACCGCGCCATCGCGCTTCGCGATATTGTGATGACCGGGGACGGTGACATTTCTTCACTTCAAGACACCATGCAGCGCCTGCAGAACGACTACGAAAGCGCCTCAGAAGGTATGCAAAGTGTCATCGCTGACAACGTCGACAACCAAGACCAAAGCAGTGAAGAGCAAAGCATACTCAGTCGTATTGAGGGGCAAGCAGATTCGACCCGCGCGCTCACCGAAGAAGTCTTAGACGCCCACTCGCAAGGTGACTATGAGTCGGCTCAGCAATTACTGCTGGCTGAAACTGGACCGGCCTATGCCGAGTGGCTAAATCGCATCAATCAGTTCATCGACCTTCAAGAAGAGCTGAATAATGCCACCACTGCGTCTGCCCGCGACACCGCATCAGGCTTTCAAATGCAAATGCTTGGCTTAACCCTGTTTGCTTTGTTTGTCGGCGGCATTATTGCGGTTTACATGACCCGCCAATTATTGCGTGAGCTGGGCGCAGAGCCCTATGAAGTCAAAGCGTTCGCCGAAGCCATTGGCCGTGGCGAGCTGGATAGTCAGGGGCACTTAAAGAAAGGTGACACCCGCAGCATCATGGCCTCTCAGGTGGATATGGCCCGTCGTTTGCAAGGTATCGTCGCCGAAGTGCGTGCATCGGCGCAGGCCGTCGCCGCCAACAGCGAACAAATTGCTGAAGGCAACAACGACCTTTCATCGCGTACCGAGCAGCAGGCCAGCGCGTTAGCGGAGACCGCTTCGGCGATGGAACAGCTCAACAGCACCGTGAAACTTAACGCTGACAACTCCGAACAGGCCAGCCAAGAAGCCTCGAGCGCCTCCAGTAAAGCGGTACAGGGCGGCGAAGCCGTTCGTCAGGTGGCTGATACCATGAACGATCTCAACAAGAGTTCACAGGAAATCGCTGGAATCATCTCGACCATCGACTCGATCGCTTTTCAAACCAACATTCTGGCACTAAACGCTTCCGTGGAAGCAGCCCGCGCGGGTGAACATGGCCGCGGCTTCGCCGTCGTGGCTGAAGAAGTGCGCAAACTGGCCCAACGTAGTGCCGACGCTGCCCGCGAAATCAACAACTTGATCTCAAGCAACCTGGAGCGCGTCAAGCACGGTAACGAGCACGCCGCCGACGCCAACAAGT
>JAIVHM010000110.1 GCA_020201095.1 Halomonas sp.
GCCGGAAGATCAGGGCGCGGGCGACCAGGGCCTGATGTTTGGCTACGCCACCAACGAGACCGACTCTTTCATGCCGGCGCCGATCCATTACTCGCACCGCTTGGTGGAGCGCCAGGCCGAGCTGCGCAAAAACGGCCTGCTGCCGTGGCTGCGCCCGGATGCCAAGAGCCAGGTGACCTTCCGCTATAACGCCGAAGGCCAACCTTGCGGCGTCGATGCTGTGGTGCTCTCCACCCAGCACGATCCGGACATCGACCAGGAAGACCTGCGCAAAATGGTCAAGCGGGAAATAATCGAGCAGGTAATCCCCGCCGAATGGCTCGATGACGATACCCAATACCACATCAACCCGACCGGCAAATTTGTGATTGGCGGCCCGGTGGGCGACTGTGGCCTGACCGGCCGCAAGATCATTGTCGATACTTACGGCGGCATGGCACGCCACGGCGGCGGTGCCTTCTCGGGCAAGGACCCGTCCAAGGTTGACCGCAGTGCAGCCTATGCAGGTCGCTACGTGGCCAAAAACATCGTGGCGGCAGGCCTCGCCGACAAGTGCGAAATTCAGATTTCCTATGCAATTGGCGTAGCCGAGCCAACGTCCGTGTCCATCGATACCTTCGGCACCGGCAAGGTGAGTGATACCCAGATCGTCAAACTGGTGCGCGAGCACTTCGATCTGCGCCCCTTTGCGATTACCCGAATGCTCGACCTGCTTCACCCGATGTACCAGCTGACCGCCGCCTACGGACACTTTGGCCGCGAGCCGTTCGAGCACAGCTACCACTGGGTCGATGATAAAGGCCATACCCAACAAGAGACGTTCATCGCCTTCCCTTGGGAGCGCACCGACAAGGCCGATACGCTCCGTCAGGCAGCCGCCTTTTAAGCGCTTAGACGCTTGATGTTAACCCTCAGCGCCTCCTGCTTCATGCAGGGGGCGTTTTTATTGGGGTGCGCCTGGGCGAAGATTGCGATGAGAATGGTTTTTGATTATATTGTGCACGCAGTAAATGAGTATCAGTCGCTTCGTTGTCTGGGCAGCGTATGCTTAGGTGATGCAATCTTTACACCTCTACGAATAGTGATGGGTAAGCCATGACACGTTTTCTTGCAGTGACCGGATTCTGCGCCTTGCTAGGGCTGGGTTCATCCTCCGCCCTAGCGGGCAATACAGACTACCCTTTAACGCTGAATAACTGCGGCGTAGAGGTGACCTTTGACAAGGCGCCCGAACGGGCTGTAGGCATAGGTCAGGCCAGTGCGGAAATCCAAGGCGCCCGAACGGGCTGTAGGCATAGGTCAGGCCAGTGCGGAAATCATGCTGATGCTTGGCCTCGAAGACCAGATGGTGGGCACCGCTTTCTGGCCGAACCAAGTCCTGCCGCAGTTGGCCGAGGCCAATGCCAAGGTGGAGGTATTAACAGTCGAGTTCCCTACCTTCGAGTCTATTCTGGCAAAAGAGCCGGATCTTGTGACGGCTGCTCTGCCTAGCCTGATAGGTCCATCAAGCAGAGTGGCGACACGGGAAGACTTCGACAACGTAGGGGTGGCGACCTACCTGTCTCCCAATACCTGCGTCGCAGAGGGCATGGAGAAGGATAAGTTCGGCTACGGTAGTCGCGCCCAACTCTGGAGCATGGACGGCCTATATCAGGAGATCAACGAGATCGCGCAGATCTTCGACGTCAATGATCGGGGCCAAGCGTTGATCGAGGAACTTGAGCAGCGTGAAGCCGCACTGCGGGCAGCAACTCCCGAAGATGGCGAGCCGCTCTCCTTCGTCTTTTGGTTCTCCAGCCCGTCGCCGTCTGCGGACGCTTATCTTGGCGGCAAAAACGGCGCGTCCGGCTTTATCGCCGACGTGTTGGGCGGCACCAATGCCATCGACTCCGACGCAGAGTGGCCAGCACTTGGATGGGAAAGCATCATCGCGGCTGATCCAGATGTCATCGTGGTGGCCCGCGTCGACCGTAACCGTTGGGATTTGGACAACTCAGACGCCAAGATCGAGTTCCTCAACTCAGACCCGGCGACTAGCGAGATGAGAGCGGTCAAGAACGGGGCGATCGTGGTCATGGATGGTCATGCGATGGATCCCACGGTGAGGACGATCTTCGGTGCTGAAGAGGTGGCAGAACAGCTGAAGGCGCTTGGTCTGAGATGAGCGCCACACTTGAAATGCCGCAAACGACTGAGCGCCTGCCACGCCTAGTAGGGGCGGCAGGACTGCTGCTCTGCTCGTTGGTGGTGATTGGGCTGGTGGTGGGCATCAGTGTGGGGATCGGCGATATGCCTATCCCGCTGTCCACCACTTATGCGGTGATCACTAACAAGCTGGGCTGGACGTCGTTCGAAATCAATCGTATCCACGAAGCTATCGTCTGGGATTACCGCTTGAGCCGGGCGTTGGTGGCGGCCTTCTGCGGTGCCGGCCTGGCACTGGCTGGCGCCATTATGCAATCGATGCTGCGCAATCCGCTGGCAGAGCCCTATGTGCTGGGCATCTCCGCCGGGGCATCGACCGGCGCCGTACTGATCGTCATGCTCGGTCTGGGCGCTGGCGCGGTGTCACTGTCAACGGGAGCGTTCGTGGGCGCCTTCGCCGCCTTCCTGTTTGTGGCGCTTCTCTCGAACGGTGCTCGCGGCGGGGCCGACCGCACGATATTGGCCGGTGTCGCGGCATCACAACTGTTCAACGCGGTGACCTCTTATTTCGTCACCACTGCAGGCAATGCGCAGCAGGCGCGCGACGTGATGTTCTGGCTGCTTGGCAGCTTTGGTGGCGTGCGCTGGCCGGATTTTTTTCTGGTGTCGGTCGTGGTTGGGTTGGGGCTGGTGGCGTGTCTGTGCTACGCACGGGTATTGGATGCGTTTGCCTTCGGCGATGAGGCCGCCGCTTCCCTGGGGGTCAATGTCGGTCAAACACGGATCGTCCTGTTCGCCCTCACCGCTGTCATAACCGCCACCATCGTCAGCATGGTCGGCACCATTGGCTTCGTTGGCCTGGTGGTTCCCCATGCGGCGCGTTTCGTGGTCGGCCCACGCCACGTCGTCTTGCTGCCTGCCTGTGCCATCGTGGGGGCGCTCTTCATGGTGGTAGCGGATATTGCCTCTCGCGTGCTGATCCCGCAGCAATCCCTGCCGATCGGCGTGGTCACGGCACTGGTGGGCGTGCCGTTCTTCTCTATCATTCTTTACCGATTACAGCGCGCATCATGAGCATCAAGGCCGAGAATCTGATCTGGAAAATCGGCGCCAAGACGGTGATAGACGGTGTCTCATTCGAGGCCGAGCCGGGCAAGCTGCTGGGCGTGCTGGGCCCCAATGGCTCTGGCAAAACCTCACTGTTACGGCTGCTGGCCGGCCTCAAGCGACCGCATGCCGGACGGGTCATGCTGGATGGGCAGGAGCTTTCGACCTTTCGCCGCCGGGCCATTGCCCAGCGAGTCGCCTTCATCGAACAGCACGCCACGACCAATGCCAACCTCAAGGTGATCGATGTGGTCAAGCTGGGCCGCTTCCCGCACCGGTCGATGCTATCGGGCTGGACGCGCCAGGACGATACGGCGGTCAACGAGGCGCTGGAGCGTACCGGTATGAGTGTAAAGCGTGATGATGCCTGGCATAGCCTGTCAGGCGGTGAGAAACAGCGCACCCATCTGGCGCGGGCCCTGGCCCAGTCACCCAAAGAACTCATTCTTGACGAACCCACCAACCATCTGGATGTGCAACATCAGATCAACCTGTTACGGCTGGTCTCCAGCTTGCCGATGACCAGTATCATGGCCCTTCATGACCTCAACCACGCCGCTATGTATTGTGATCGACTGCTGGTCATGCAGGCGGGCAGGATCGTTGCCTCCGGTGCTCCTGAAAAGGTGCTGACCCAACGCCTGTTGCGTGATGTCTTCTCGGTAGACGCCCATGTGGAGACCTCACCCCACCATGCACGGCCGCATATTCATTTTGTGCGTTAGGCGATAACACGCCAATCCTTGTTTCCCGCATTGCATCACGCTCAGTTTAAGGTAAATTAAACTT
>JAIVHM010000001.1:0-9618 GCA_020201095.1 Halomonas sp.
CATAGCATGCGTGAACCACCTGATCCCTTGCCGAACTCAGCAGTGAAACCGCTTCGCGCCGATGGTAGTGTGGGGTCTCCCCATGCGAGAGTAGGTCATCGTCAGGCACCTATACCGCAAAAACCCCCGAGCACAATATGTTCGGGGGTTTTTGTTTTTGGCCGCTATTTATTGGCGTGCTTTATGGACAGCATCTAATATGAAACGGCAGTTAACTGTTTACTACCGTGATAAAAGGAGCATGGTTATGCATAAAGGATTGAAAGCATTTGGTGTTGCGCTGTTACTAGCATTGTTGGCAGGCGGCTTGGCAGCCTGCGAGGATGAGCAGGGACCTGCAGAAGAAGCGGGTGAAAATGTTGATGAAACCATGGAAGAAGCTGGCGAAGAAATGGAAGAGGCCGGCGACGAAATGGAGGAGGCAGCTGAAGAGTAAGCGGCCGCTAATGCAGTTATATAAAAGCCCCACGGCACAGACCAGCTGCCGCGGGGCTTTTGCGTTATTAACGCTTACAATTAGCGCCAGTCGACCCGGTCAAAGATACGGATAGCTTCTGGATTGTTTTCTCCCAGAATGCTGATATTAACGTCGTCCTTTTTAAAGTTGCCCCAAGACTCAAGGACAGGGTCACGCTTGACATTATTCACGACGGGGAATTCATTGTTACCCGACGCGAAAATTTCCTGGGCCGTGTCGGAAGCCAGGAACTCAAGGAATTGCACGGCGTTGTCACGGTTAGGCGCACCTTCGACGACACCCGCACCGCCAACGTTGACGTGGGCCCCACGATCATCCTGATTGGGGAAGATGATGCCCACTTTGCGAGCTTCCTCGCGATCCGCTTCATCGTCTGATTTCAGCAGGCGAACATAATAATAATGATTGGCAACGGCTAAATCACACTCGCCACTGGCGACGCCAAGGATTTGGTCGGTATCACCGCCTTCTGGATCGCGTGCCATGTTATCGACAACGCCTTGGGCCCACTCTTCAGCGCCTTCCTCACCGTGATGATCAATCATGGAAGCGAGCAGGGACTGGTTGTAGATATTGTTGGATGAGCGAATGCAAACGCTATAGCCAAGATCGTCGCTGGCAAGGTCTTCGTAACTTTTGATGTCACTGGGATCCACATTCTCGCGGTTGTAGTAGATCGCTCGTGCGCGCTGGCTAAAACCGAACCATAGGCCGTCAGGGTGACGCATGGATTCAGGCAGACGTTCAGCAAGCGCGTCGGATTCGACCCCTTGGAAAATGTCTTCCTGCTCAGCGCGCCACAACCTGCCAGCATCAACTGTTATCATGACGTCAGCTGGACTGGCAACGCCTTCGCGCTGGATACGTTCGATCAGTTGATCGGAATCGCCTTCCAGAATATTGACTTCAATACCGGTTTCTTCGGTAAACGCATCGTAAAGCCGCTCGTCAGAATCGTAGTGACGAGCAGAGTAGACATTAAGCTCATCCGCCAGGGCGTGGCTTGCGAAGGCGGAGCTGGCGAGAGCAACCGCGATAGGTGCGGCGTAACGTGTAGTTTTCATCGGCGATATTCCTTACGTTGCTAATGATAATAAGTTGTATTATTAACTCGATTATTAAAGCCTTTTGCATCGTTAACGTCAATACGACTTATCGTTGAAGCGTGCATATAGGATAAATAGAAAATAGAATGTTAATTACTTTCAAACGTATTATAGGGTTGTCAGTTGATCAGGCAACCGGGAATAGAACGGTGATGCAATGACGGCAACAATGAAGGCGGCGCAAAAAGCGCTAGATGAGACGGCGTTGGCGATGCATCAGGTGCAGCACGCTTTTGATCAGCATATCGTTGTAAAAGGTGTGGATCTGACGGTGGCGCCTGGGGAAGTAGTGTGTCTGCTGGGCCCTTCAGGGTGTGGCAAGACCACGTTGCTGCGTATTGCAGCGGGTTTGGAAACGCTGCAGGAAGGTAGCGTCAGCTTGCAAGATGAACAAATTGCCGCGCCAGGGTTGCGTCATGTGCCACCAGAAAAGCGCAATGTTGGGCTGGCGTTTCAAGACTCGGCGCTGTTTCCCCATCTGTCGGTTCTGGAGAATGTCACCTTTGGTCTGAAACACCTATCGACAAGTGCCAGACGTGAGCGCGCCGAGGAGCTGCTCTCGCAGCTGGGGATGGCGAACTATGCGTCGACCTATCCTCACATGCTGTCAGGCGGACAGCAGCAGCGTGTGGCGCTTGCCCGGGCATTGGCGCCTGAGCCGCGGCTGATGCTATTGGATGAACCCTTTTCAAGCCTGGATGCGCGGCTCAGAGATCGGATACGCGATGATACACTGCACGTTTTAAAAAAGGTCGGGGCCGCAACCTTGCTAGTTACCCACGACCCTGAAGAAGCCATGTTCATGGCGGATCGTATTGCGCTGATGCGCGATGGGCGCATTGTACAAACAGGCACGCCAAGAGAGCTCTACTGCTCCCCCAAAGACCCGTTTGTGGTGACGTTTTTTGGTGAGGTCAATGAGATCGAAGGCGTGGTTGAAGAAGGGCACGTTACAACGCCTGTGGGGTGGGTACCAGCTGAGGGCATCGCTGATGGGACGCCCGTACAAGTGATGATTCGCCCTGAAGCCTTACGGGTCATTGAGCGCGACCTGCCAGCCCATTCCCACGCCCATAGCCATATCGTGATGGCCAAGTTGCTAGGCCGCAGCAGTTTACTGCATCTGTGTGCCCATGCAGACGATGGCCAGGAAGCCCACCTGCACGCGAGAGTCCCCGGGGTTTTCTTGCCCACGGAGGGCCAGCCAATTGATATTCATTTGGATTTATCGCAGGTATTCGTCTTTCCCCGCGCGGCTGAGCAAAGTTAACGCAAGTCCAGGCGTTATTGCGAAGTCCCAGGGCGTGAACGACGCATGGCCATGCTAAGCAGTATCACTGGCAGGATGCCGACCACGACAATCGCCAGTGATGACGTAGAGGCTTCGGCAAGACGTTCATCAGACGCCAGGTTGTGTGCTCTGACGGCAAGCGTATCGAAATTAAATGGCCGAAGTATGATCGTTGCAGGAAGTTCCTTCATGACATCGACAAACACCAGGATGCCCGCCGCAAGCAAGCTGCTGCGCATCAAAGGCGTGTGCACGTAGCGGAGTGTTCCTCCCGCTGTTTGCCCGAGAGTGCGGGAGGCGGCGTCCATGCTAGGGGTGACCTTGCCGAGACTCGCTTCAACGGCATTGAAGGAAACGGCTAAAAAGCGCACGACGTAGGCGTAGATTAAAATAAACGCCGAACCGCTAAAGATCAGGCCAATGATCTGGCCGTTATACGCCTGTAAGCCCGTATTGATGATGTTATCCAGCCAGGCAAAAGGAATCAGAATCCCCACCGCGACCACCGAGCCTGGAATGGCATAGCCCATCGCCGAAATACGCGTTGTAAATCGCGCAAGCGCAGTGTCGTGTACCCGAACGCCATAGCTCAGCAACACTGCTGTGCCAACGGCGATAATGGCCGCAAGCGCCGCCAGGCTTAGGCTATTCCACGCAAAGCCGATAAACCGTGAGCCCCACAACGCGTCTCCTTCCGTGAGTGCCAAATCAAGCAGGATACCGCTGGGTAGCAGAAAACCGACGATGATCGGAATGGCGCATGCAGCCGTTGCGGCCGCTGCCCGCCACCCGTGAAGCGCATATTCGGGCAGCTGCTGATACCGGCTGGAGGTATGGAAGTAGCGACGCTTGCCGCGAGACCAGCGCTCCAGTAATACCAGAACAATGACGAAACTGAGCAAGCAGGCAGCTAACTGAGCCGCGGCCACGGGCTCGCCCATACCGAACCAGGTGCGATAGATACCGGTGGTAAAGGTGTCGACGCCAAAAAACTGCACCGCCCCAAATTCATTGAGAGTTTCCATCAGTACCAGCGATACGCCGCCAACCAGCGCCGGACGTGCGAGCGGAACCGCAATGCTGAAAAACAGACGCCAGGGGCCGCGCCCCAGGGTGCGGCCTACGTCAAGCACGCAGACGGATTGTTCCAGAAAAGAGGCGCGGGCTAACAGGTACACATATGGATAAAGCACCATAGTGATAAGCGTTGCGGCACCGCCTAACGATCGAACGTTGGGGAAGAAATAATCGCCGTGCTGCCAGCCGAACATATCGCGCAGGGCACTTTGAAACGGGCCGGCAAATTGCAGAAAATCGGTATAAGCGTAGGCGATGACATAGGTGGGTACGGCCAAGGGAAGCAGTAGGGCCCACTCAAATAGTCGCTTGCCCGGAAAACGGCACATAACGACCAGCCAGGCGCTCCCCGTGCCGATGATCAAGGTGCCAACGCCAACCCAGAGTACAAGCCAAAACGTGTTGTTCAGGTAGCGCGGTAAGACCGTGCTGGCGAGGTGTTGCCATACCCCGTCAGTAGGCAGTGCAATATGCGTAAACACCACGATAACGGGGAGCGCCACCACCAGTGCGACGCCGATGAGTACCGCCGACCAGAGAGTCAGTTTACGCTGAGGGCTACGCCGCTGTGCGGCAAACTCACCAGAAGTGGAGCGGAACACGTGAAAACTCCTTGCAAAAGCAGACGGATATCGCAGCGACATACGGCGCGCACGGCGAGGAATAGTACCATTGGCCGCCGCCAGCTGCAGCCACTTGACGCCTGGTGAGGAGGTAAACAAAAAAGCCCGGCTTTATGCCGGGCTGATGTGGAGAGCGGGGTTAACGCTTAATAACCCACCATCAGGCTTGGCAGGCCGGTAATCAACCAGGGGAATAGGGCCATTAGCAAGCACGCCAATATGATCAGGGCAACAAACGGTATCACTGCTTTATAGAGGTCAACAATCTCTACGCCAGGCGGTGCGACGCCCTTGAGGTAAAACAGGGCATAGCCGAAAGGAGGCGTCAGGAAGGAGGTCTGGAGTACAACGGCGACCATCACAACGAACCACAGCACATCAATGCCCATCGTCTCAACAATCGGTAGCATAATCGGGAAGCTCAGCAGCACGATCCCAGTCCAGTCCAGGAACATCCCCAGAATGAATACCAAAAAGAGCATCAGCAGTAGGGCGCCGAAGGTGCCCCCCGGCATAGAAAGGACGAGCTCGCTGATGACGTCCATGCCGCCACCAATCGAAAATACCCCGGTAAACGCCGTGGCGCCCACTAATACCAGCATCACCATGGTAGTGGTTTTGCCTGCGTCAATCATCGTGCGGTAGCAAGTAGAGAGTTTGCGGTCGCCGAAGATCATGAACAGAATAAAGGCGATGAAAACCCCAATGGCGGACGCTTCTGTCGCCGTTGCAATACCACTAAACAGTGCCCCCAGAACACCCAAAATCAAGGACATCGGCGGTACAACGTACTTCCCGAGCATGATGAGAAGCTGCTTGGTGCTGACTTCTGCCCGCTCAACTGCAGGTACTTTTGGGCCGTAAGAGGGTTTGACATGGCAAATGATCAGCACATAAAGCGCATACATAACGCCGAGTAGCAAACCGGGCACTAACGCGCCGGCAAACAAAGCGCCGACTGAAACGGGAGAGTAGCTCGCCATCAAAATCAGCATGATACTAGGCGGAATCAATATCCCCAGGCAGCCGCTGGCCATGATGACGCCGGCACTCAGCTCTTTGTTATAGCCGTACTTGAGCATCGGTACCAAGGCGATCATGCCCATCACCGCAATGGAGGCACCGACAATACCCGTTGTGGCAGCGAGCAACACCGAAACCACGACCACTGTCAGCGCTAACCCGCCGCGCAGATTGGCGAGCAATAAACGCATGACATCGAACATTTTTTCGGTCACGCCTGAGTCATTCAAAAAACGCGCCATCAAGATAAAAAGCGGAATCGCCACAAGCACATAGTTATCCATGGCGTTGCCATAGATGTTATTGATAATAATGCCAAGGGTATGAGTGCCAGGGCCTAAAAATGCACCAATGACGGCCACGCCACCCAGCACAAATGCCAGCGGATGGCCCATAAACAGACCGACCAGTAGGCCGCCAAACATAACCAGAGTTAGTAGTTCTGCACTCATGCGTGGTTCTCCTCACGCAGTTGAATAATAGCGCGCAGCACGATGGCAATCGCCTGTAGCAAAATCAAAACCGCTGCCAGGACGATCACGCCTTTCACCGGGTAAACCGGAATGGATACCATGCCGTACGTGGTCTCGCCACGGCTGATGGAGCGTTCGAAGAAAAGCCAGCCGTAGGTCAGCATCAGCCAGATAAACGGGATGAAAAACACCGCGTAGCCGATGAGTTCCAGTATTGCCTGTTTTTTACGCGCTAACAGGCGTTTTAATACGTCGACTTCCACGTGAGCGTGGTGACGCAGTCCATAGGCGGCCATCAGCATAAAGTGGGCGCCGAACAGCATTTTCGTTACGTCAAAGGCCCAGTCACTTGGGCGACCGAGGAAAAAACGCATCGCAATGTCATACAACACTATGAGTGTGATAATCCCGATAAGAGGCGCAACAATTCGCCCGACGAGCTCATTGAATCTATCAATGGCTTTTGCGATCGCATGCATGGGATAGCTCCCGATTTCAATAAAGGCGCTTGACGAAAAAAACCGCCCCGACATACATGTCGAGGCGGTTCTTGATGGTTGATTACAGGCAGTCTTCGATTTCTTCGAGTGACGGCAGGTTATCGATGGTGCGGCTCATATTGAAGGGCACTGTCACATCACGCCAGTTCGCGTAATGCTCCATATAGCTGATCATGGAGTGGTAGACTTTTGCATGCATCGGATCTTCGCAAGCGCCGCGCAGAATAACCTCGTTGGTGACATTCTGGATTTCGGCTAAGTCTTCTTCCGGTAGCGTGCTGATCTCAACACCATCTTCCTGGAATTTCACTGTAGCTTCGGTAGATTGGCGCTCTGACCATGCCAGCGACCACGCCATAGTCGCATCGGCAGCGATCTTCAGCGTTTCCTGCGTTTCCTCAGAAAGTTCATCCCATGCATCTTTATTGATCATCACGCCGAAGACACTGGCCGATTGATGCCAGCCGGGCGTTGACCAGTAATCCGCAACTTCTGAGAAACCGGCGTTGTAGTCGACACCTGGTGTAGAGAACTCGCCCGCATCGATCACGCCACGTTCAATCGCCTGGTAGACTTCGCCACCGGCCAGAGTGACCTGAGAGCCGCCCAGTTCTTCGAGAACGCGGCCTTGGTCACGACCCGACAGGCGCAGGCGCTTGCCGTCAAGATCGGCGATACTTTCGATCGGCGTACCGCCCATGAAGCCGGATTCGTTGTTGGTGATCCCGTATGGCAGATACACCATGTTGTAGTCGCCGTATACTTCCTGGTAAAGATCCCAGCCGCCCCACTGTTGAATCCAGTTGAGGTAGTCAACGCCGTTGAACAAGCTGGTTGTCGTGGCTAGCGGCGAAAATGCTGGGTTGCGACCCGCCCAGTAACCGGGCCAATCGCCAGCGGCTTCAATGCTTCCGGTTTCAGTGGCATCAAACACTTCGGTCCCTGGCATGAGGGTACCGCCAGAGCGGAAGTTGATCTGCAGATCGTCTCCTGCTAGCTGATTGACTAATTCAACCCAGTGCTGGTCAATTTTAATGAGATCTAGATTGTCGGGCCATGTCGTCGTCATGGTCCATTCTTGTTGAGCATGAGCGGTCGAGGAAATTGCCGCCAGTGCAACACCGGCAGCGAGACTTGTAATGGCAAACTTGGCAGTTTTTTTCATGTTGTAGATCCTGTTGGTCGCCGTTTGATTTATAAAGATATTATTGAATGCAATGAGAGTAGTTGGCATGCATTACGTTTACGTAAAGGAATGAATTACCCTGCATGCTTAAATTAGCACACTCAGGCCGTTGCAATGCAATATCAGTGCTCTGCCAAGATGAAGGCCGATAGGAAACACAACAAAGTGATTTATTTTTATATAAATCAATTTGTTAGTACGTTTGTGGGCTATTGAGACGATAGGGCCTTAGTGTGAAAAACGTTGAAAGGGTCTCGGTGATGCAACCAAAGTTGTAAACTGTCTGTCCCGTCGAGGAGACTTTATGCCGTCTTTATCAACCGGCGAAACGGTGGCGTCACGGTCGATCATGCTGCTGGTTCAACGAGCAAGACAATTAGCCAGGCGACGTTGGCGTCAACTTGTCTGGTTGCAAGGCGATGCCAGGCAATGTGAGGCGCTTGCCGTTGCGTTATGGCAGGTGAGGGCTTGGCATTCTCCATTATGGGTAGGCGAGGGAGCGCCCGTTCAACCCGCGCTGAAAGCCAGTCAGGCCACTACCCGGTTAGGTACCGAGCATCAGTTGGTGGTGGTCAATACCCATGATCATGCAGGCGGCTTCAATCCTGATGCGCTGGGAGCGATTGGCGGAACCTTGGCGGCGGGTGGTTTGCTGGTATTAATAACACCCAACGACTGGGGTCGGCAGCCTGACCCGGACTATGCGCGCATTGCTGATTACCCCTGGCAGTGGAGCGACTTGACGGCTTACTACCTGACACGGCTAGCCGCGCAGTTGGAAGCCTCAGAACAGATCATCCGCTGGGCTCCCGGAGCACTGCCTCAACTCGCTCGACTCAAGGCCACGGCGCCGAGATTGGAAAAGCCAGAGGATACCGATTGTATCACCCAGGATCAGGCGACTGCCGTCAGGGCGTTAGTCGGCCTTAAGCGACGGCGGCCACTGGTCATCACCGCCGACCGAGGGCGTGGTAAAAGCGCCGCGCTGGGGATTGCCTGTGCTCGGTTGCTGCAGCATAAAACATCGCGGGTGATCGTCACGGCCCCGCACTTGGCTGCAGTGGAGGCCGTGTTTGAACGTGTAGCGGCGCTGTGTCCTGATGGAAGCCGACCTACTGCAGAGCGATTTGTACTCGCTAATGGCGCTGAGCTCTGGTTTGTTGCGCCTGACGCGCTCGGCGAACACGTGACGGCAGGCAAGCTGGGCGGTGATGGCAGCTACCTTATGGTCGATGAAGCCGCAGCACTACCGCCAGCGCTGTTGGCGCAATGGCTGTCGGCCTTTCCCAGGCTTGCGTTTGCTACCACCGTCCACGGTTACGAGGGCTCCGGGCGCGGGTTTGCACTGCGTTTTTGCCACGTGCTGGATACCCAAGCCCCGGACTGGAAGGCGCTCACGCTTAATACGCCGGTTCGCTGGCAGGCGGCGGACCCACTTGAGTCGACGCTCAATGAGTTACTGTTGCTGAACGCACCACTGCCCAGCGAAAAGGCATCGTTATCAGCGCCGTCTGCATCTTACGAAGTCCCCCGCGATGAACTTGCCCAGAATCAGGAGGCGCTTGCCCCACTATTTGGGCTGCTGGTGCAGTCTCACTATCGCACGACCCCCAGCGACTTGCGCCAGCTGCTGGATGGCCCGGGTATGCGCCTGCGCGTTATCGGCCAGCAGCAACGGCCACAGGCGGTGCTGGTCACCCGCGAAGAAGGTGGCTTTGCGGCTGACCTTGCGAATCAGGTAGCACGTGGGGAACGACGCCCCCAGGGGCATTTAATGGCTCAGTCGCTGGCGGCGCATTCGGGCTGCCGCGATGCGCTGACAGCGACTGAGCCATTAAATGCCCCTGGGGGCGTCGTTCCC
>JAIVHM010000001.1:9731-15968 GCA_020201095.1 Halomonas sp.
TGCTGGCCTTTGAGCTGGCGCATTTGCCCGCTGACGTTGCGAGCCTACTGATTAACGAACTGCCCGAGCAGCCCATAACCGAGGTCGAATGGCAGGATATCGACGATGTGGCGACAGCGCATCGGGCTCCCACGCTTGCGCGGTCGTCCTTACAGGCACTGGCCCGCGAAGCGAGTCGCTGGCTGCTCTCGGCTGCAGGTCAATCAGCGCACCATCAACTGGCCGCCTGGGCGTTCCAGAATCAGCCGCTTGCCGATGCGCCGGGCGTGTCCGTGCGAGCGCTGCGTGAGACGGTGCGAACCCTTTGGGCTCAGCAACCGCTTCCCCCCGCTGCCCGGGACCGTTAAAGTAAGCCGGTTATCCATGATAAAGAGTTTCCATGAACGAACATCTTGATGCGCTGACCCCAACGCTTGTGTGGCAGCACTTTCGTACGTTATGCAATACGCCTCGCCCTTCCGGCCATGAGGCCCAGCTCGTTGCGCTGCTGGAAACCTGGGCAGAGGCGCAAGGCATGACCCACGACCGTGATGGCTTTGGCAATTTGCGCCTGTGCAAGCCGGCTACCCCGGGGTATGAACATGTCCCTGGGCTTATTTTGCAGGGTCATCTGGATATGGTGGCTCAAGCCAATGCCGGACACGCGCATGACTTCCAGCGTGATCCAATCGCCACCTATGTTGCTAACGGCTGGCTGCATGCCGAGGGTACGACTTTGGGAGCTGATAATGGCCTGGGGGTGGCGGCGATTTTAGCGCTGCTTGAGGATCCAGAGCTAACCCATGGCCCGCTGGAGGCCTTATTGACCCTTGAGGAAGAAACCTCAATGGGCGGTGCGCTTAATCTGGCCGAAAACTGGCTCGAAGGAGAGCGCCTGTTAAACCTCGATAGCGAAGACCACGGCGAGGTGTTCATTGGCTGCGCGGGCGGGGCCGATGTGGTCGTGAATGCCCAACTGCCCAGCGCCGCACTCAGATACGACGAGTGCCTGCTCAAGCTATCGTTGACGGGATTGAAGGGCGGCCATTCAGGGATGGATATTCATCAGCCGCTGGGTAATGCCAACCGCCTCTTGGTGCGCGTGCTGCGCTCCCTTGAGCACGTCGATGCCCGGTTGCTTAACTATCAGGGCGGCACATTGCGCAATGCGATCCCTCGCGAAGCCTTTGCCGATATAGCCTTGCCGGTTGACGAGCAGCAGGAGGCGCTGACCATTATCAGCGAGCTGACGCAAACGCTGCAGTGTGAGCTGGGCAGTGGCGATGGGGGGATGGAGTTGGTTGCCGAGCCCATCAGGCCAAACGGAGACGTTGAGCCGCTGACGCTGGATGCCAGCACGATGCTGGTGGCCGCGTTGCACGCGGCCCCCTGTGGCGTCGAGCGGATGAGTGCCGATGTGCCTGGCGTCGTTGAAACGTCCAATAACCTGGGTGTGGTAAGCCTGGAGAAAGGACGCTTTCACCTATGTGCACTGGTGCGCTCGCTACACGATAGCGCCGTTGCGGCGATGGCGGACCGCTTTAAGGCACTGTTTGGCCTGATTGGGGCGCGGGTCAACGTCGAGAACAACTACCCGGGCTGGGTACCCAACCCCGACGGAGACCTGCTTAAGCGCTTTCACGCCTGCCATCAGGCGCTGTTGGGTAAACAGCCAGCGGTCAAGGTGATTCATGCAGGGCTTGAATGCGGCATTCTGGGCAGTAAATACCCGCATCTCGATATGCTGTCATTTGGCCCGACGATTCGCGGCGCGCATTCGCCGGATGAGCGCGTTGAGCTGGCAACAGTAGAAGAGTTCTGGGGCTTGTTAAGAGCGCTGGTGGAAGATCTGGCGAAGAAGCCTTGAGCCAAAAACGGCACCCGATGATGGGTGCCGTTTTCATTCGACGATTGGCTTGTGAAACGCTTATTTACTGAGGTAGGCGTTCAGCATCCAGACGGTTTTTTCCTGCTCGCGAATGTAATCGCTCGCCTGAGATGCGGTGCCTTCATCGTCAGCGTCTGACGCGATGGACAGCAGCTCACGCTGCAGTTCGATCAGCGCTTGATAGCCACGCAATACGCCGTTGACGCAGGCGGTGCCGTCGTGGACGTCTTTGTCTTCCTCGATACGCGAGAGCTTGATGTAGTCGCTATAGGCATGAACCGGTTTGTGGCCCAATGTGAGGATACGCTCGGCAACTTCATCTACTTTCGTCAGCAAATCAGTGTAAAACTCTTCGAACTTGGCGTGAAGTTCGAAAAAATCGTTACCCCTGACGTTCCAGTGATAGCCACGAACGTTCATGTAAAAAATCTGGTAGTTAGCGAGCAGGTGATTGAGTTTTTCTGCTAGCTGGCTTGCGTTGCCTTCGTGAAGGCCGATGCTGTTGGTATTGGACATATATTGACTCCGTTGTGCGGCCGCTATGCGGCGGCAAATGTTGACGTCTAGGGTAAGAAGTTAAGCTATCTTTGCAAAGCAGGTTTATTGCATTGCTACCATAGTGCTGGCGTATTACCCGTCTGTATATAGTGATTACATGCTGGCGAAGTCGCCGCTTTTCAAGGGTGGGCCGCCTGCCAAAGCCTAATCAGGTTTTCGCAGCGCGCTTCAAGTAGCTCAGCCGTACGTGGTAAGGCGTCACTTAACGCCATCGGGCCATCGGCAAGCGCAAAGGCGGCGGTCACGCCTTCATCCAAACAGGCTTGCCAGCCATCGCCCAGACTGCCTGCTAATATAATTACCGGTACTTTTTGCCGTGCGGCGGCTCGCGCTACGCCGATGGGTGTCTTGCCAGAAAGGCTTTGGCCGTCCAGGCGTCCCTCGCCGGTAATTACCAGGTCTGCCTGGGTGAGCAGGGTGTCAAACCCGGCCTGCTGCATGAGCATGTCGATGCCCGGTTTTAGCTTGGCGCCCAGAAATGCGTGCGCCGCAAAACCCATACCGCCCGCCGCCCCAGCGCCGGGCAGTTCGCGGTCATCACGGCCCAGCACCTCGGCGGTGATGTCGGCAAAGTGGCCCAGTGCCTGGTCAAGCTGCTGAACATGAGCGGGTGTCGCGCCTTTCTGTGGCCCGAAAACCGCGCTGGCGCCATGTTCGCCTAACAGTGGGTTATCAACATCCACCGCGGCGTCAATGTCCAGCTTGCCAAGCCGTGGATCCATTTCTTCTAATGACAACGACGCCAGGTCGGCAAGTGCAGCCCCGCCCGGGGGGAGCACTTGCCCCTGGCTATCGAGCAAGCGAGCCCCCAACGCCTGGAGCATGCCGGCACCACCATCATTGGTGGCGCTACCGCCTAATAACAGCAGCGCTTTTTCTGCGCCGTGATCTAGTGCCGCGAGGAACAGCTGGCCTACGCCATAGGTAGAGGTATAGCGGGCATCGCGCTCGTGCTCGGCGAGTGGCTGCAGTCCACTGGCTTCTGCCAGTTCAATAAACGCGGTACGCTGGTCGGCAAGCCAGCCCCATGCGGCCAGGCGTGGGCGACCCAGGGCATCCAACACCGTTTGTTGACGGCGCTCTGCCCCGGTTGCCGCGATCAGGGCGTCAAGGCTGCCTTCTCCGCCGTCAGCCAATGGGCAGATCAGCGGATGAACGTCAGGGGCCGCCCGCGCTGTGCCACGAGCCATGGCATGTGCCGCCTCCTCGGCGCTAAGTGCGTCTTTAAAACTATCGGGGCAAAACAGGATATGCATGGGCACCCTTTTCGTCGATCATGGTCTGTAGTATGAGCTTAGCCTGCCGTGCCGTGGCAAACCAGCACCATCCGTCAACCCAAGGAGTGGTTATGAAGTGGATGCCTTTCAGTTGCATATGCCTGCTCGCCCTGGGTGGCTGCCAGGCCGTGCCGTCATCGTTGCCCCAGGCGGAGCCACCGCCGTCAGAATCCTGCTATTTCCCTAGCGATGCACCTTCAACCTTGACCGCCAGTGTCGATGTGCTGACTGAATGGGGCTTTAGCCTGGACGCAAGCGATACCCGTTTAGGCTTGTTGAGCGCCAGTCGTGAGAAAGAGCTGCTTGGCGCGACGGACCTTTACGAATCGCCCCACTTTCGCTCTCGGTCTGGATTGAACGTATTCGGCGGGGTCGGTGTTGGCGGTGGCTCGCGATTGGGGGTTGGCTTGGGCGGTGGTTTTGGTCAGCTTCCCATCGATGTGGAGCGAGTATCACTGTTGTGGGATAACCATTACGTGCGACTTTCACGCGATATTCGTCGGTTTGACCAGTACGGCGGCCTGCGCGAGGGCCGAAGTGCCAGTAACGACGATTTCTGCGAGAGGTTCCAGCGTGATCTGGATGCGTACACGGCCACAGGAGGCAGCACACCATGAGAGTGATTCACTGGGCCGCGATCGGTCTGCTGGTAATGCTCAACGGCTGCGCGACGACGCCTTCTCCAGAGCCGCGCGAACTGGTCTATCAGGCACCTGCTGAAGACACCTTTCGCGCAGCGGTTAGCCTGATGATCGAGCAAGGCTATGTCGTCCGTCACGCTGACGTATCGCTGGGACGCGCCGAAGGTGTACTGGCACGTTGGCCGGGCTATCGGTTACTGCTCGACGTCGGTGAGATGGGCAGTGAAAGCTATGTGAGCGTATCGGCTTGGCGCGGTAGCCAGCCGTTACCCCCTGATCGTTTAGACCCATGGTTAGTGGCACTTCAGAGCCGGCTGGGGTTAGCACCATGACGTTTGTTATCCGTTGGTTGGCAACTGGCTGGGTCAGTTTTATAGGCGTATTGAGCCTGTTGGCCAGTGCGAGCGTTATGGCTCATCCTCACGGATGGATTGATATCAGCGTTCGTGTGCTTACCGATGATGAGGGTCGGCTAACGGGCCTCCACCAAACCTGGCAAATGGATCCGTTCTACAGCCTGGTGGTGTTCGACGAGCTGCAACGTGTCGAGGGAGCAACGCTCGACGAGGGGCTGGATCAGTTGGGTGGCGAAATCCGCAATAATCTTGCAAGCCAAGGTTACTTCACCGAAGCGCGGGTGGACGGTGAGCGCCTGGCGTTGCAGGAGGTGAGCGAATACACCGCGATGCGGCGCGATAATCGGCTGACGTTTATTTTTATCCTGCCATTTGCGTCCACGCCTGCATTAAGCGGCAGCACATTCACGTATCAGGTATATGACCCGACGTATTACCTTGAGGTGGTGCACGAAGCCGAAGACGACGCGCCCAGTGACAATGCCCTTGTACTGCGGGCAATGCCCGAGTGCGAGCTGACTGTACTGCCTGCCGATCCAGACCCTGAAAAAATCATGGAGGCGTCTCTTCTGGATGCCGATGAAAGCGGCGAGCCAGGCTTGGGGCGCTATTTTACTGAAACGGGCCAGGTGGTGTGCCCATGATGTTGCGGCGTTTACCGTGGGGACTTTTATGCCTGTCAGCACTTGTGGTTGCTGTCGTCAGCCTAGTTGTATGGCAGGGTGGTCTAACGTCAATGAGTTACACCCTGCTCGGCTGGCAGCGCGAACTGCATCGTGAGCTTACCCTGGCGCTGACGGCGCTTTCAGAACAGTCGGCGATGGCCACCTGGGCAGCCCTTCTAGGCGTAAGCTTTGGCTACGGCGTGTTTCATGCCGCAGGGCCTGGGCACGGTAAAGCGGTACTGGCGACATTTCTGATGTCTCACGGTGGTGCTGTAGGGCGGGCTCTGGGGCTTTCGTTTGCCGCGGCGCTACTTCAAGGGTTAACCGCCATCGCGTTGGTGGCCATCCTTGTCTACGGCCTCGGTTGGGTGACGCGTCAAGCCATGGGAAGCGTCGTCTGGGTGGAATACGCGAGCTTTTTATTAGTGGCCGCTCTAGGCGTATGGCTTTGCTGGCGGGCTGTCGGCCAACTACGCCGAGCTTATGCTGTGAACGACCACGACCACGACCACGACCACGACCACGACCACGCATGCTGTGGGGGACACCACATTAGCCCTCAGCAGTCGCTGGATTGGCGCACAGCGCTAATGACCGTCGGCGCGATTGGTATGCGGCCATGCAGCGGAGCAGTGCTGATGCTGGGGGCGGCAGGCTTGTTGGGCCAGTTTGCGGTGGGGGTGGCCGCGGTTGCCGCAATGTCGCTGGGTACTGGGCTAACGGTGTCGATGCTTGCGCTGGCCAGTGTGGTCGCGCGTGGGTGGGCAAAGAAGCGCCTGGCGCGTCAAGGGGCGACTCACCGACGCGCCCAGCGTGCAGCCGGGTGGGTGGCGCTCGTGGGGGGTATTGTTATCGTGACGCTGGGCGTTTCGC